>NZ_CAWNIB010000316.1:0-40241 GCF_963874405.1 Vibrio sp. V08_P9A1T1 | reverse complement strand
TTACCGAACACTACTATAAAGTCGTGCTGGTAATTGGCATACAATTTATTGCTAGAGTTTATTCCAAAAAGTTCTAGTTATCCTCTTTGTTATAATTCATTTTCCTCATACTCTAATTGCCAAGGACGCCATTTTGGCCGTAGTGATTAGGGAGTAGCAATATATGAAGTTCATCAAGTCAGCCTTAGCCAGCTTATTAGCCGTAGGATCGTTGAATGTCTCGGCCGCGGATCAAACCATTCTCAACTCATCGTACGACATCGCTCGCGAGCTGTTTGCTTCTTATAACCCTGTGTTTGAAAAACACTGGCAACAAAAGACAGGCCAAACAGTGGAGATCAAACAGTCGCACGGTGGGTCATCTGCGCAAGCTCGCTCAATTTTGCAGGGGTTAGCCGCCGATGTAGTGACATTCAATCAGGTAACGGATGTTCAGGTGCTGCACGATCGCGGCAAGCTTATCGATGCTAATTGGCAAGAAAAATTGCCCAATGCAAGCTCACCTTACTACTCCGCGACCGCATTTTTAGTGCGCAAGGGAAATCCAAAAAATATTCAAGATTGGGGCGATCTCGCTAAAGCTGATGTGGCTTCTGTATTCCCCAATCCTAAAACCTCAGGTAATGCACGTTATACCTATTTGGCCGCGGTCGGTTATGCACAAAAGACTTTTGGCAAAGAGAACCAAGCCGAGCAGGATCAATTCCTCAAACAATTTTTAGCTAATGTAGCGGTATTTGATACTGGCGGCCGTGGTGCGACTACTTCGTTTGTTGAACGTGGCATTGGCGATGTGCTGATTACGTTTGAATCTGAAGTGAACAATATTCGTCAGCAGTATGGCGTGGATGAATATCAAGTAGTGGTGCCTAAGACCTCTATCTTGGCCGAGTTTCCCGTGGCCGTGGTGGAAAAAAATGCCAAGCGTAAAGGCACGCTTGAGGTAGCCAACGAATATCTCGCTTATCTGTACAGTGAAGAAGCGCAACGTTTGCTGGCTGGGTTTAATTACCGCGTTCATGATGAAAAAGTGAACGCAGAATTTGCTGATCGCTTCCCTGAAGTTGAATTGCTAACAGTTGAGAGCATTGCTGGCGGGTGGGAAAATGCCATGAAACTTCATTTTGCCAATGGCGCGAAGCTTGACCAACTTCAACGTCGTTAATTCGTCATCGCCACCTGCGCTGAGTGTGGGTGGTTTTCTTACGCATCCGTTTTGTTTCGAGGGTTTATGAGCCATTCCTTCACCGCTTCTTTATCTCGCCCACGCCATAAAAGGGTGCTACCCGGATTTGGTATTAGCCTCGGTACTTCGCTGTTTTTTGTCAGCTTAGTGCTGCTATTGCCCGCCAGTGGTTTGATTATGCAGACGAGCCAAATGTCGCTCACCGAGTATTGGCAGGTGGTGGCGGACCCTCGTGTACTGGCCAGTTACAAAGTAACGGTGGGCGCGGCACTCATCGCCTCATTGTTTAATGGCTTGCTAGGATTATTGCTCGCTTGGGTGCTGGTTCGTTATGATTTTTATGGCAAACGTATTCTTGATGCTTTAGTCGATTTACCGTTTGCTTTGCCTACCGCCGTTGCAGGCATCACGTTGGCGACGCTTTACTCATCCAATGGCTGGGTGGGCAGCGTACTTGGCGAGCTTGGAATTAAAGTGGCTTATACCCCCTTGGGGATTGTTGTCGCGATGGCGTTTACCAGTATTCCGTTTGTGGTGCGCACAGTACAACCCGTCTTGGAGGAGATCTCCAAAGAAGAGGAAGAAGCGGGCATGACGTTAGGCGCATCAGACAGCGCCGTATTTTGGAAAGTGATCATGCCTTCGATTCGTCCAGCACTATTGGTTGGTATTGCACTCTCATTTACGCGTAGCTTGGGCGAGTTTGGTGCAGTGATTTTCATTGCGGGCAATATGCCTTACGTCAGTGAAATTACCTCATTAATGATTTTTGTACGCTTACAAGAATTTGATTTTCCGGCGGCGAGTGCCATTGCCTCGGTAGTATTGATGGCATCGTTATCGCTGCTACTACTGATCAATCTATGGCAGGGCGCATACCTGCGTCGAATTCATGGACGTTAAGGAACCGATGATGAAAGCACATCAACCGTTACGAGTCGGTGAAGCACCTTGGGTGAAGTGGAGTTTGATTAGCTTTGCGCTGTTTTGGGTTGCATTGTTGCTGATTATCCCGCTAGTGAGCATTTTCAAACAAGCCTTTGCCAGTGGTTTATCGACTTATATTAGTCATTTAATTGAACCCGATACGCGTCATGCCATTGGTTTAACACTGCTAGTTGCGCTACTCACGGTGCCAATTAACTTAGTGTTCGGCGTGTTATTAGCTTGGGCAGTGACTCGTTTTGAATTTCCGGGTAGAAAAATATTAACCACTTTAATTGATATTCCGTTTGCCGTATCACCGGTTGTTGCAGGCCTTCTGTATTTACTGCTTTACGGCAGCAGCGGTTGGTTGGGCGAGTGGTTGTTTGAGCGCGATCTGCAAATGATGTTTGCTTGGCCGGGAATTTTATTGGTCACGGTTTTTGTGACTTGCCCGTTTGTTGCTCGTGAGCTGATCCCGCTGATGCAGCAGCAAGGCCGCTCGGATGAAGAAGCGGCGGTTATTTTGGGGGCATCTTGGTGGCAACTGTTTCGTCGCGTCACCTTACCAAATATTAAGTGGGCACTGATTTACGGTGTCATCCTAACCAATGCGCGTGCCATTGGTGAATTTGGCGCAGTAGCGGTTGTGTCTGGCAATATTCGTGGTGAAACCAATACCTTACCGCTACATGTGCAGCTACTGTATGAAGATTATCAATCGGAAGCGGCGTTTGCTAGCGCCTCGCTATTGGCTTTCATTGCATTATTAACCTTAGTTTTTAAAGCTTATGTTGAATGGCGTCAACACAACAATCAGACAAAAACGAACAGAGAGCAAGAGACGGTATGAGTATACGTTTAGACAACATTTCCAAACAATTTGGTCAATTTCAAGCGCTCTCTCCGCTCTCGTTACAGATTGATGATGGCGAGATGATTGGCTTACTTGGTCCTTCCGGCTCAGGCAAAACCACTTTGTTGCGCATTATTGCCGGCCTTGAAGGAGCCGATAGCGGAACCATTCATTTTAGAGATCGCGATGTGACCCATGTCCACGTCCGCGAGCGCCGAGTTGGCTTTGTGTTTCAAAACTACGCACTTTTTCGTCATATGACGGTGGCCGACAATGTCGCGTTTGGTTTGCAAGTGATGGATCGCCGTCATAGACCAGCGGCGGCGGAAATCACCAAAAGAGTCAAACAGCTGTTGGATATTGTGCAACTTGGCCATTTAGCTGAGCGCTATCCTGAACAACTGTCCGGCGGGCAAAAGCAGCGCATCGCCTTGGCTCGCGCTCTTGCAACAAAGCCGGAAGTGCTACTGCTGGATGAGCCTTTTGGCGCACTGGATGCCAAAGTGCGTAAAGAATTGCGCCGCTGGTTGCGCAGCTTGCATGAAGAGCTCGGTTTTACGAGCGTATTTGTCACCCACGATCAAGATGAAGCACTTGAACTCTCTGATCGCGTGGTCGTGATGAGCAATGGCCGCATCGAACAGATCGACTCGCCAGTGCAGCTTTATGCTCAACCGAACAGTCGCTTCGTCTTTGACTTTTTTGGCAATGTGAATGTCTTCCAAGCCAACTGGAATAACGAGCAGTGGGTCAACGGTCAATCGTTTATCTTACCGCCGAAAGATCACGCGATTAATCAATCAGGAAAGTTGTATGTGCGCAGCCATGAGTTGAGCCTATCGAACAAACAAAATAGCCAAGCTTCATTGCCTTTTGAAGTGGTCTCTGTCAATCCTGTTGGCGCGGAAGTGCGAGTGGAACTCGCGCCAGTCGGCTGGGAGAGTGAGCAATTATGGGAAGCAAAATTAACCCATAGAGCATTGAGTGAACAACCGCTCACACGAGGTGACAAAACCTTTGCTACACCACAAGTGGGCTACTTTTTTGGTGGGGAGAGCAGCACTCCGCACACCATTCGTTGGCCATTCTTAGACGCAGATAGTTTAATGTTTGAGATCTAAATACAACGGACGAACGATTCAGAATGGGCACGCTTGCGTGCCCATTCTGTTTTCTGATGATTCAATCTGCTATAAAGGTTCAAGCGAAAATAACGTGGCTTTGGAGAGGGCGTAATGAAAGCGATTTTTGCATTAAGTGAGCAATTAGGTCAGCAATTGTTAGCACAAAAAGAGATCCTCACCAGTGCTGAATCATGCACTGGCGGTGGTGTGGCATTTGCACTTACCGAGGTTGCAGGAAGTTCGGCTTGGTTTGAGCGGTCATTTGTTACCTACAGTAATCTCGCTAAACAAGAGATGCTCGGTGTCAAAGCACAGACACTGGTGGATTTTGGCGCGGTTTCCGAACCCGTGGTGCGTGAAATGGTACAAGGAGCACTTTTGCATTCCCAAGCCACTATTGGTGTAGCGATCAGTGGTATTGCTGGTCCTGACGGTGGTAGCGCAGAAAAACCAGTGGGAACCGTATGCTTTGCATGGGCTTCTAAGCAGGGCTGGGAACGTGCTGAGACGCTTTGTTTTAAAGGCGATCGCGCACAGGTGCGCAAGCAGGCGATTACTCATGCATTACAAGTGGTGAGTCACTTTTTATCGCAGCCAAATTGAACCTAGTCGAAATTTTTTCGACACAGCTATAGACACTGTATGAATCAACAGTATAATTAACCCCAGTTGGCGACTAAAGAGTCGATAAAAAATTTAACGAGCCGCTACCCACAGCGACAGTTTGGAGAAAGTAATGGACGAAAATAAGCAGAAGGCGCTAGCCGCAGCACTGGGTCAAATTGAAAAGCAATTTGGTAAAGGTTCGATCATGCGCCTTGGTGACAACCGTACAATGGATGTTGAAACCATTTCTACCGGTTCACTTTCTTTGGATATTGCATTGGGTGCTGGCGGTTTACCAATGGGACGTATCGTGGAAGTCTACGGCCCTGAATCATCAGGAAAAACAACGTTAACGCTGGAATTGATCGCAGCAGCACAACGAGTGGGTAAAACCTGTGCTTTTATCGATGCAGAACATGCCCTTGACCCAATTTATGCTAAAAAACTGGGTGTAAACATCGATGAGCTGTTGGTTTCACAACCTGATACGGGTGAACAAGCGCTTGAAATTTGTGATGCCTTGGCTCGTTCTGGTGCCATTGATGTCATCGTCATTGACTCTGTGGCTGCACTGACACCAAAAGCTGAAATTGAAGGTGAAATGGGCGATAGCCACATGGGCCTCCAAGCACGTATGCTTTCTCAAGCGATGCGTAAGTTAACGGGTAACCTAAAACAGTCCAACTGCATGTGCATCTTCATTAACCAGATCCGCATGAAAATTGGTGTGATGTTTGGTAACCCTGAAACCACAACAGGTGGTAATGCCCTTAAATTCTACGCTTCAGTTCGTTTAGATATTCGTCGTACAGGCTCTATTAAAGAGGGTGATGAAGTCGTGGGTAACGAAACGCGTATTAAAGTGGTTAAGAACAAAATCGCGGCTCCCTTTAAACAAGCGGATACTCAAATTCTTTACGGACAAGGTTTTAACCGTGAAGGTGAATTGGTTGATCTCGGTGTGAAACATAAATTGGTTGAGAAAGCGGGCGCTTGGTATAGCTATAACGGTGATAAAATTGGTCAAGGTAAAGCAAACGCCTGTAAATTCTTGAGAGAGAATCCAGCCGCAGCCATGGCTCTTGATACTAAGTTACGTGAAATGCTGCTCAATCCAGCCGAGTTAATTGTTGAAGAACCTATTTTGAGCGAAATGCCTCAAGAAGAAGAGTTGTAATCTTCTCCACGTTTATATTTCAACAAAGCCCTGCAATGCAGGGCTTTGTTTTATCCATGACCAATAGGGACAGTATGTATTCCTCTAAATTCAAATCGACGTTATCGTGCAAAGAATGCGCATTGCAATTACTGAGCCGACGAGATCACAGCGAGCATGAGCTACAGCAAAAGCTCATGAGTAAAGGGTATGATGCGGAAATTATCGTTCAAACAATGAGTTACTGCCTTGAGAACCATTATTTGGATGAACTGCGCTATGCCGCAAGTCAAATAAGACAACATGTCACTAAAGGTCATGGTGAGCGGCGTATTCGACAAGAGCTGAGCCAAAAAAGAGTCAGTAGCGATGATATTGAAACCGCTTTACATCAAGAGCCTCAAGATTGGTTTGAATTGGCAAAAGCGGTGGCTGAAAAAAAATTCAGAGAACCTGCGGAAAAAGGTTCAAAAGAACATGCCAAACAAGTGCGTTTTTTGCAGTATCGAGGTTTTAGCTTCGAGCAAATTAGCTACGCTTTATCATCATCGGAAGCTTAACTCTTCGTCTGATCCGCAATTTATTTCCTGCCATGCCTTTTCTATAAGAAAACTAGTCGAACTCTTGTCCATGCTTTACAATAACGCAAAATTCTAACTTGAGTATTTCAGGAAGAGCTGCATGTTTATGAGCACTGATGAGGTTCGCCGCGCGTTCCTCTCGTTCTTTGAAAGTAAAGGACACCAAATTGTTGATAGTTCATCATTAGTCCCCGCTAATGACCCAACCCTGTTGTTCACAAATGCAGGAATGAACCAATTTAAAGATTGTTTTCTTGGTTTAGAAAAGCGTGCTTATACACGTGCAACAACGGCGCAACGTTGTGTGCGAGCTGGTGGTAAGCATAACGATCTGGAAAACGTTGGTTTTACCGCTCGTCACCATACCTTTTTTGAAATGTTGGGTAACTTCAGCTTTGGTGATTACTTCAAAGAAGACGCTATTGCATACGCGTGGGAGTTTCTTACTGTAACACTCAAGTTGCCCGCTGATCGTCTACTGGTTACCGTGTATGAAACCGATGATGAAGCATTTGATATCTGGAATAAAAAAGTAGGCATTCCGGCTGAGCGCATTATTCGCATTGGCGATAAACCGGGTGGTAAAGCTTATGAGTCAGACAACTTCTGGCAAATGGGTGATACGGGTCCGTGTGGTCCTTGTACTGAAATTTTCTATGATCATGGCGATCATATCTGGGGTGGTCCTCCAGGTTCTGCAGAGGAAGATGGCGATCGTTTCATTGAAATTTGGAACAACGTCTTCATGCAGTTTAACCGTCATGCCGATGGCACGATGGAGCCACTTCCAAAACCTTCCGTTGATACCGGTATGGGTATTGAACGTATTTCTGCGATCATGCAGGGTGTTCACTCAAACTATGAAATTGATGTGTTTCAAGCCTTGATTAAAGCCGCCGCTGATGTAACGGGTTATGACGATCTTTCCAATCAATCGCTACGCGTTGTTGCTGATCATATCCGTTCTTGTGCTTTCTTGATTGTGGATGGTGTGATGCCATCGAATGAAGGTCGTGGCTATGTACTGCGTCGGATTATTCGTCGAGCGGTGCGTCATGGTAATAAATTGGGCGCACAAGGTGCCTTCTTCCACAAACTGGTTGGCCCATTAGCACAAGTGATGGGAACGGCTGGTGAAGAACTGAAAAAGCAGCAAGCGCTTGTAGAAAAAGTGCTGCGCATTGAAGAAGAGAACTTCGGTCGCACTCTTGAACGCGGTATGGCGATCCTCAATGATGCACTCGATAATTTAGAGGGTAGCGTACTGGATGGTGAAACTGTCTTTAAACTTTACGATACCTACGGTTTTCCGGCTGATTTAACTAATGATGTTGCACGTGAACGTGAGCTGACCATTGACGAACAAGGTTTCGAAAAAGCGATGGAAGAGCAGCGTCAACGAGCGCGTGAAGCGGGCCAATTTGGCACTGACTACAATGCAATCATTAAAGTTGATACCAATACCGCTTTCTGTGGCTACAGCGCGACACAAGGCGAGAGCCGCATTGCCGCTATGTTTGTTGACGGCAATGAAGTTGACACTCTATCTGCGGGTGATAAAGCGATTTTGATCTTGGGCGAAACACCTTTCTACGCTGAATCCGGTGGTCAATGTGGTGATGCGGGTGTTATTCAAACGGCCACGGGCTTGTTTAAAGTTGAAGATACACAAAAACTCGGCAACGCCATTGCTCATCACGGTGAACTCATCGAGGGCGTACTCGCCAAAGGCGATGAAGCGAAAGCCATTGTTGATGCTAAGCGCCGCGCTGCAATTTCACTGAACCACTCCGCCACACATTTGTTGCATGCTGCACTTCGCCAAGTATTAGGTACGCACGTGGCGCAAAAAGGCTCATTGGTAAAAGCGGAAAGCTTGCGTTTTGACTTCTCTCATTTAGAAGCAATGACGCCCGCAGAGCTAAAAGAAGTGGAACGTCTAGTGAACGCGCAAATTCGCCGTAACCACACGATTGAAACCAATATTATGGACATCGAAGCGGCAAAAGCCAAAGGTGCCATGGCGCTGTTTGGTGAAAAGTACGACGATGAAGTTCGTGTATTGTCGATGGGGGATTTCTCAACCGAACTGTGTGGTGGTATTCACGCAAGTAACACCGGTGACATCGGCCTATTCAAAATAGTTTCTGAAGGCGGTATTGCCGCTGGCATTCGTCGTATTGAAGCGGTGACGGGTGAAGGCGCGTTGGATCTATTGGATCAACAGCAGGCTCAATATGAAGTCAAAGTGGCTGAAATGGCGGCTAAAGCGAAATCTTTGGAAAAAGAGTTGCAGCAGTTAAAAGATAAACTTGCAGCGAAAGAAAGTGCCAATCTGATCAGCAATGTAAAAGAAATTGCGGGTGTGAAAGTACTAGTTGCTCAACTTAATGGCGCCGATAACAAAGCGCTGCGTGGTATGGTTGATGAGCTAAAAAATCAGTTAGGCAGTGGCATTATCATGCTGGGTAATGTGGCTGATGATAAAGTGGGTTTGATTGCGGGTGTGACCAAAGATCTTACCGCCAAAGTTAAAGCAGGGGAGCTGGTCAATATGGTTGCCTTGCAAGTAGGTGGTAAAGGTGGCGGCCGTCCGGATATGGCTCAAGCGGGAGGTACGGATGTTAATGCCTTGCCTAGCGCTTTAGCTTCCGTAGATGCTTGGATTGCTGAGCATCTATAAACCGTTGTAATAAGTCACGCTCAATCACTGTTTTTTGATTGGGCGTAATTTTATTTACCAAACCAAGTGGTCTAATTGGCGCAATAGGATACGAGCCAGTTATCTGCTTGGTTTTGTTTTTGTAACTACTGAATCGATACTCAACATAGTGCTCTGCTTTCGATTTGGTCCTAATGAGACTTTGGTCTTGGGAAGGTGAAGATAGGTGAAAAAGCCCCTTATCGTGCAAAAGTTTGGCGGAACCTCGGTGGGTTCAATAGAACGAATCCATACCGTCGCTGAACACATCATTAAGGCGAAGAATGATGGTAATCAAGTGGTTGTAGTTGTTTCTGCAATGTCAGGAGAAACCAATCGACTGTTGGGCTTAGCACAACAAATCGATAGTGTACCAACTGCAAGGGAACTTGATGTTTTGCTCTCTGCTGGTGAGCAAGTGTCTATGGCGCTATTAGCGATGACACTCAATAAATTAGGCTATTCAGCTCGCTCACTAACCGGAGCTCAAGCGAACATTGTGACCGATAATCAACACAATGACGCGACGATTAAAATGATTGATACTCGAACGATTACCGAGTTGCTGGCACAAGATCATATTGTGGTGGTAGCGGGTTTTCAGGGTGTGAATGAGAATGGGGATATCACCACTTTAGGACGTGGAGGTTCTGATACTAGCGCTGTGACGCTAGCGGGAGCTCTTAAAGCCGATGAGTGTCAAATATTCACTGATGTGGATGGTGTTTACACATGTGATCCACGTGTGGTTGCAACGGCTCAAAAATTAGAGATCGTTGATTTCCCGTCAATGGAAGAAATGGCACGTAAAGGCGCTAAAGTTCTGCATTTACCTTGTGTGCAATATGCGTGGGAAAATGAAGTTCCTTTACGCGTATTGTCTACTTTTGATGTAAACGCAGGCAGTCTAATCAAAGGTGAGCAGTGTCATAAAGCAGTATGTGGCATTGCGATTCAACGCGATATGGCGCTTATTACTGTGCAACATGATCATTTCCCGAGTTTAGCCAAGCAGTGCCAAATGCTCGGTGTGGAAGTGTGGAGTGTGATCGAAGAGGCAGAATGGACAGGTGTCATTATAAAACGAGACGCTTGTGCTAAATTAGCTCTGGTTTTCAATGACAAAATCCGTAATAGTGAACCCGTTAGTTTATTGACCACGGTAGGTTTACTAGCTCAGGAATTAGTTGAACGCTCATGTGAATTACTTGCAGAACAAGGGATCGAAGTGAGTTCCCTTTCGGTTGATAAACAATCGTTAATGCTAGTTATGCAGCCACAACATGTTGATAAGGCAGCCAATATTTTACATGAGGCCTATATAACGTCAGATGAGCTATTAGCTTTTCACCTAAAACATGTCTCTTTAGGGTGAGAGCGCACTAATAGATAGTTTACGAAAATATAACTTTTAGTGGATAATAGCGCAGTTGCAATATAATACAGAGATTACTCAAGGAGCAAAGAATGCTAATTTTGACTCGCCGCGTTGGCGAAACACTAATGATCGGTGATGAAGTGACAGTAACAGTTCTTGGTGTAAAAGGTAACCAAGTGCGTATCGGTGTGAATGCACCGAAAGAGGTTTCTGTCCACCGTGAAGAAATCTACATGCGCATTCAAGCTGAAAAAGGTAATGGTAGTGTTGCACCTAGCAACTACTAATTATCACAAGGAAGGCTAGCGAATTTTGCTGGCCTTTTTTATGCTTTGAAGTCACTGATATGACAGAAAAGTTTAATTTCACAGCGCTTTGATTAAATAGCCAACGGTTGATTTGATTTTTGTCGCTTTTACCAAGAAAGTGTTTGACATATTTTTGGTAAAAAGTAATATGTGCCTCCGCAAGACGGTGAGGTGGCCGAGAGGCCGAAGGCGCTCCCCTGCTAAGGGAGTATACGGTTTATAGCCGTATCGAGGGTTCGAATCCCTCCCTCACCGCCATTCTTGCTTATTTGGTTTAGCATCCAAATAAAGAACAATGTGCGTCCTTAGCTCAGCTGGATAGAGTACCTGGCTACGAACCAGGCGGTCGGAGGTTCGAATCCTCCAGGACGCGCCATATTCTTTCGTAAGATTGAATGTGAAAATGCGGTGAGGTGGCCGAGAGGCCGAAGGCGCTCCCCTGCTAAGGGAGTATACGGTTTATAGCCGTATCGAGGGTTCGAATCCCTCCCTCACCGCCATTTATTGACCATGAGTCAATTTTTTTGTTCAGAAATAAAATTTTTGTGATGTAATTCACATCTTGCGCGCTCATAGCTCAGCTGGATAGAGTACCTGGCTACGAACCAGGCGGTCGGAGGTTCGAATCCTCCTGAGCGCGCCACTTATTTAAAGTTAGTGATACTGTCATTAACTCTGCGCGTCCTTAGCTCAGCTGGATAGAGTACCTGGCTACGAACCAGGCGGTCGGAGGTTCGAATCCTCCAGGACGCGCCACTTATTCAAAGGGTCATTGATCCTGATATTGTTAACGATTATCGCTGATTAATATCAAAACCTTGCGCGCTCATAGCTCAGCTGGATAGAGTACCTGGCTACGAACCAGGCGGTCGGAGGTTCGAATCCTCCTGAGCGCGCCATTTATTAAGAAGCCTCGCATTGTGCGGGGCTTTTTTATGTTGGTTTTTTGTTGCTATTTTGTTAAATTGAAAATGGCAACTATTTGTTTTATCTTGTTAATCTGCAATGTTTTAACTCCCTCTCAGTATCTGCATCATTTTTTGATTAACGTAGCCGTATTGGCTAGTTAAATGCCCTTCTTAATAGAGAAAATTCAGAGTTTTGTGATTTGTGTGAGTAATTGTTCGCCGATTTTGTGTGTTATCTACAAGAGTCCCTTAAACAAAATTGACAATTATTAACCAATCGAGATAATCCTAGTCCACTTGCCAAGATCGCATTTGTAAAAATGCGTAGCAATTGTTGTCAGGATGACACAGAAAGGAAGCAACATGACTACTATTGGAAGCCTATTAGTTGACGCCGCCACCCTTATGATTACGGGGATGGCTGTAGTCTTTATTTTTCTAACTATTCTCGTTTATCTCGTTCGGTTAATGTCAACCTTGGTACCGGAAGAAGTACCACAACCGATCGCAGCGCCGATTCCACATCGAAAAGTTCAACCAAACCCTTCAGCTGTGAGCCCGCAAATTGTGGCGGCAATTTCTGCAGCAGTGCATCAGCACCGCGCATTAGCTAAATAGCATAGAAAGGATGAAAAGGAGTTTATGAGCATGTCTAAACCACTAGCTATTACGGATGTGGTCCTTCGTGATGCCCATCAGTCACTATTTGCCACGCGCATGCGTATCGAAGACATGCTGCCTATTGCAGCAGAGCTCGATAAGATCGGTTATTGGTCACTGGAAACTTGGGGAGGAGCAACGTTTGATGCTTGTATCCGTTTTCTCGGTGAAGATCCATGGGAGCGTTTACGTTCGCTTAAGCAAGCGATGCCCAATACCCCAATGCAAATGTTGCTACGCGGCCAGAATTTACTAGGCTATCGCCACTATGCTGACGATGTTGTTGAAAAGTTTGTCGAACGAGCTCATGCGAATGGTATGGATGTTTTCCGTATTTTTGATGCGATGAATGATGTTCGCAATTTTGAAAAAGCGGTCAAAGCGACAATTGATGTTGGCGCACACGCGCAGGGCACACTGTCTTACACCACTAGCCCTGTTCATAATTCAGATACTTGGGTTGATCTTGCCAAGCGGTTGGAAGATCTCGGCTGCCACTCTTTGTGTATTAAAGATATGTCTGGGTTGCTCAAGCCGTATGAAGCTGAAGATCTGATCACCCGTATTAAATCCTCTTGTGCCGTACCTTTAGCGTTGCACAGCCATGCAACGACTGGTCTTTCAGCGGCAACAGCCGTTAAAGCGGTAGAAGCTGGTATCGATATTTTGGATACCGCTATCTCGTCAATGAGCCAAACTTACGGGCACACACCAACCGAAACAGTGGTCGCTATGCTTGAAGGAACCGAGCGTGATACGGGTCTGAGCCTGACACAGCTTGAACCGATTGCCACTTATTTTCGTGAAGTGCGTAAGAAATACGCAAAATGGGAAGGACAGTTAAAAGGTGTCGATTCTCGTATTCTTATTGCGCAGGTTCCTGGTGGTATGTTGACTAATATGGAAGGTCAACTAAAAGAACAAGGAGCGGCCGATCGCCTTGATGAGGTTCTTGAAGAGATCCCTCGTGTGCGAAAAGATTTAGGTTTCATTCCCCTTGTGACTCCAACATCTCAAATCGTGGGAACACAAGCGGTGATCAACGTCCTTACTGGCGAGCGCTATAAGAGCATCACGAAAGAAACTGCAGGGGTATTAAAAGGTGAATACGGTGCAACGCCTGCGCCAGTGAATGCTGAGTTGCAAGCCAAGGTGTTGGGTAATCTTACGCCGATCACTTGCCGTCCAGCCGATTTGTTGGATGCAGAAATGGCCGTGTTGACCACTGAATTGCTTGAAAAGGCAAAAGCAGAGGGAATTTCATTAGCTACAGATACGGTGGATGATGTTCTGACTTATGCATTGTTCCCACAAGTCGGTTTGAAGTTCTTGAAAAATCGTCACAATCCGGATGCATTTGAGCCTGCGCCAACCTTGGAGTCAGCCAAACCTACACCTGCCACCGTTGTGACAAAAGGTGGTATTGAAACCTACAGTGTTAAAGTGGATGGGCAAATTTACACGGTTGAAGTGGGGCCACAAGGCCAGCTTAGCTCGATTTCTGCCAGCCAGTCTCAAGCAGCACAGTCATCGGCCGTGCCGGCAAGTAACAATGCAGAAGCCGTTCCTTCACCACTCGCTGGCAACATTTTTAAAGTGAATGTTCAAGCTGGTTCTGAGGTGTTAGAAGGGGATGTGTTAGTGATTCTGGAAGCGATGAAGATGGAAACTGAGATCCGTGCGGCACGTGGCGGTATTGTTCAAGATCTTCATGTCAAAGAGGGTGATGCTGTGACTGTTGGTGCACCATTGCTGAGCTTAGCGTAAGGGAGAACCATGGACGGATTATTGACCTTATGGTCTGAAACAGGGATCGCTAATTTTCAGCTAGGCCAAATCTGCATGATTTTGGTCGGTTGTTTACTGCTGTTTTTGGCTATTCGCAAAGGCTTTGAGCCACTGCTGTTATTGCCGATCGGCTTTGGTGCGATTTTAGCGAATATTCCGAATGCGGGTTTTACCGAACCCGGCGGTCTGCTTTATTACGTTTATCATGTTGGTATTGAGACGGGCGTTTTTCCACTGCTGATTTTTATGGGCGTGGGCGCGATGACCGATTTCGGGGCATTGATTGCAAACCCTAAAACGTTATGGCTAGGTGCGGCCGCTCAGTTTGGTATTTTCGCCACCCTGTTTGGTGCGATATTACTCAACTATGTACCGGGTATGGAATTTACCATGGCCGATGCTGCGTCCATCGCCATCATTGGTGGAGCCGATGGCCCAACCGCTATTTTCCTTGCCAGTAAATTATCGCCGGATTTATTAGGTGCAATCGCTGTGGCGGCTTATAGCTATATGGCATTAGTTCCTATCATTCAGCCACCGATTATGAAGGCACTTACAACCCCTGAAGAGCGAAAAATCAAAATGGCTCAGCTACGCCACGTTGGGAAGACAGAAAAAATACTGTTTCCTTTGGCGGTGCTATTGATGACTATTCTATTTTTACCGTCAGCAACGCCATTAGTGGGTATGTTCTGTCTAGGTAATTTAATGCGTGAATCGGGTGTGGTTGAGCGTTTATCCAAGACAGCGCAAAATGAACTGATCAACATCGTTACTATCTTCTTAGGCTTAGGCGTTGGTTCTAAACTGCAGGCTGATAAGTTTTTGAACTTGGAAACATTAGGTATTTTGGCGCTCGGTGCTATTGCTTTCAGTATTGGTACGGCTGGTGGTGTGTTGATGGCGAAAGTGCTTAATAAATTCTCGAAAGAGGATATTAACCCTCTTATTGGTGCTGCTGGTGTGTCTGCGGTACCGATGGCGGCGCGAGTAGTGAACAAAGTGGGGCTTGAAGCTAATCCACAGAACTTCTTACTGATGCACGCCATGGGGCCAAATGTAGCAGGTGTACTGGGCTCTGCTGTTGCAGCAGGCGTTTTGCTTGCTCTTGTTGGCTAAGCCTAGACGAGCCGATGGTTATTTTGCGAGCTAAAGATTAACTAGAAGCAATAAAATGGTATATATTCAAAGGGATGCTGAGGCATCCCTTTCTTTTTATCAATAGGGAAGTTTGACATGGATAATAAACAGATCGCAATTACTGAGTTTGGTGGACCAGAGGTGCTCGTTATTCAAACCAGTGATGTTCCTCAACCTAAAGCTGGCGAAGTGTTAGTGAAAGTGGCTTTTGCTGGTGTAAACCCTATTGATGTAAAAACTCGGGCGGGTCTGGGGTGGGCTGCAGCGCAAAACAAAGATAAGCTGCCATGGGTGCCAGGTTACGATATTTCTGGACAAGTTGTTGAGGTGGGGGAAGATAATCGCCGCTTTCAAATTGGAGATAATGTGGCGGGCTTTGTTGGGTTTCCGTTGCGTGGTGGCGGTTACAGCCAATATTTGTGTGTGGCAGAAAGTGAACTCAGCCTTGTTCCTGATGCTGTGACCTTAGAAGCAGCAGCGGTGCTGCCACTGGCAGGGCAAACGGCGGCGCAAGCCCTAAATAAAGCGCAAGTGAAAGAGGGGGATCGCGTATTGATCCTCGCGGGTGCCGGTGGTGTCGGGCACCTAGCGGTACAAATTGCTTTAGCAGCAAAAGCTGAAGTGTATACCACGTGCAGCGAACAAAATTTGGATTATTTAGCGACTCTTGGTGCTCATGCGATTAATTACAATTTTGCTCCTGCTTCACAGCGTTTAGAAGAAGTGGATGTGCTGATTGATTTAGTCGGGGGTGATGCGGCTCTCGACGCTTTGAAATGCTTGAAAGATCATGCGCGTGTCGTTACTGTTCCGACTCTAAGTGCTGAGCTTATTTGTGAAAAAGCAAAATTACTTGGTTTTGAAGCCACAGGCATGTTAGTTGATCCTAATCCTGAACAGCTTGATACTATGCTTTATATGGTCAGCGTTGGCTTATTGAAAACGGAAATTCAAGCTGTTTATCCGATGGCGGAAGTGGCTGCGGCTCATCAACAGATTGAAACAGGCCATACTCGAGGCAAAGTTCTTCTTGATATGAAATGTTAGACATTTTTAGCACCTATTTGGAACCGCTCTCGTATTGGTTTGCTGGCTCTGCTCTGTGGGTGCTTTTTTTTAGTGGTTTTCTCAGTGCTACCTTATTACCGGGAAGCTCAGAAGCGAGTTTATTCGCCACATTAAGCCTGAATCAATTTCCCGTATTTTGGGTTATCGCCGTTGCAAGCGCTGGCAATACCCTCGGCGGTCTGACCAACTATTGGCTCGGTATCTGGTTGCCTAATCGAACTGAACGCGAAAAGCACGGTCATAAAGCGTTAGCTTGGCTCAATAAATATGGTTATTGGGCTCTCTTATTTAGTTGGCTACCTGTGGTGGGTGATGTGCTTTGTTTGGCCGCAGGTTGGCTACGCATGAAATTTTTACCTACTTTTGTCATTATTTTGATCGGCAAAGCACTGCGTTACATCATGCTTGCCGCTGTATTCTATGGTTTTTTCTAAGGAGCTGTTATGAGAAAAATTTGGCTAGGTGCCCTTTCTCTTATTGCCATTTATGGCTGTTCATCAACGGTCGCACCTATCGCTTTTTTTTCATCATTACCGAAAGGGGTTACGCTGATTGAGCAAGTGGATGCTCAACCAGAAAAAGTGATGATCCCTTATGCAAAATATCAGCTCGATAATGGCCTTACTGTCGTGCTCTCACCGGATCACTCAGATCCTTTAGTGCATGTCGATGTCACTTATCATGTGGGTTCGGCACGTGAAGAGGTTGGAAAATCAGGGTTTGCTCATTTCTTTGAACACATGATGTTTCAAGGAACGGAGCACGTTGGCGATCAAGAACATTTTCGTTTGATCACCGAAGCGGGAGGAACCATGAATGGGAGTACCAACCGTGACCGTACTAATTATTACCAAACCGTGCCTTCAAATCAGCTAGAAAAAGTATTGTGGCTCGAATCTGATCGGATGGGATTTTTGCTCAACGCGGTTTCTCAACGTAAATTTGAGATCCAACGTGACACAGTAAAAAACGAACGCGCACAAAACTACGACAACCGCCCCTATGGCTTGATGTGGGAAAAAATGGCGGAGGCGATGTATGCCGAAGGACACCCTTATTCATGGCAAACCATTGGTTATGTAGAAGATCTTGACCGAGTGGACGTCAACGATCTTAAAGCGTTTTTCTTACGTTGGTATGGGCCGAATAATGCGGTGCTGACCATTGGTGGCGATATTGATGTTCAGCAAACACTTGAATGGGTTAACCAATATTTTGGCACCATACCGGCAGGCCCAGCCGTTGATAACGCACCTAAACAGCCGGCCCAGTTGGCGCAAGATCGTTTCATTACCTTGGAAGATCGCATTCAGCAACCCATGGTTGTGGTGGGCTGGCCGACAGAATATCGCGGTGCTCAAAGTCAAGCCTCGTTAGATGCGCTTGCCAAAGTGCTAGGCAGCGGTACCAATAGTTATCTCTACCAAGCGTTGGTCAAAACTCAAAAAGCCGTCAATGCGGGTGCATTCCAAGATTGCGCCGAATTGGCTTGTACCTTCTATGTTTATGCTATGGCCCCTTCGGGCGAAAAGGCTCAGCTTGCTCCTTTGTATCGAGAGTTAATGCAAACACTCAGTCAGTTTGAACAGCAAGGGGTAGATCAGAGTCGACTTGATCAAATTACCGGTATGGCGGAAGCGAATGCGGTTTTTGCGCTGCAAAGCGTATCTGGAAAAGTGACGCAGCTTGCGTCCAACGAAACGTTTTATGGGAAGCCTGATCGCCTAGAGCAGCAATTAGCTCAGATTCATGCGGTCACCCCAGAGTCAATTCAACAGGCTTATCAGCGCTTCATTGCTCATCAACATAAGGTTACTTTAAGTGTTGTGCCTAAACATAAAGCCGATCTTGCTGTTCAAAAAGCTAATTTCGTACCCCCTAAAAGAGTGCTGCCCGAGCATCAAACGATAACCGAAGATCAATTGGCTTATCGCCAGGTTGAAGATCAATTTGATCGCTCAATCATGCCTTCTGTGGCAAAAGGTGTGAAAGCACAAATGCCGACACTGTATGAACTCTATTTTGATAACGGTATTGAGTTATTAGCCACACAAACCAGCGAAACGCCGACCGTGCTAATTAATATCAATTTACCAGCAGGAGAGCGACATGCCGCGCGTGGCAAAGAAGGGTTAGCTAATTTAACCGCGGCGCTACTTGAAGAAGGCTCAACTCGACGCTCAGTGGAAGCGATTCAAGCTCAACTCGACACGTTAGGTTCGACTATCAGTGTTACTGCCAATGAGTATTCGACCAGTATTATGGTCTCTAGTCTGAAGAAGAATGTTGCAGCAACATTGGATGTGGTTGAAGAAGTTTTATTTCATCCTGCTTTCAAAGAGAGTGATTTTACACGGCTGAAGCAGCAGATGCTGGAAGGGTTGGTTTATCAGCATCAAACACCGGGCTGGCTTGCTTCACAAGCTACTCGTCAAATACTGTTTGGCAACTCTATTTTTGCGCGTTCAAGTGAAGGCACTGAGCAATCACTAAACGATTTAACATTAGAAGATGTAAAACGCTTTTATGCGAAACATTACACGCCACATGGTACGCAAATCGTTGTCGTTGGCGACATTTCCAAAAAAGAGGTCGCTAAACAGTTAACCTTTTTAGGGTTGTGGCGCGGTGAAGCTTCTCCTTTGTTACGTCCCCAAGTGGTGAACCCACTGACAGAGCGGAAGATATATCTGGTTGATAAGCCTGATGCGCCGCAGAGCATCGTCCGTTTTGTGCGAAAAGGGTTGCCTTTCGATGCCACTGGCGAGCTTTTTCTCAGCCAACTGGCTAACTTCAATTTAGCGGGCAACTTTAACAGCCGCATTAATCAGAATTTGCGTGAAGATAAAGGCTACACCTATGGCGCTGGGAGTTATTTCGCGAGCAATCGAGAAGTGGGCGCTATTGTTTTCAATGCTCAAGTGCGTGCTGATGCCACCGTAGCTTCAATCGTTGAAATAGAAAAAGAGATGGCAACATTCAGTCAAAGTGGCTTAACCGACAAAGAGCTAAAATTTATGCGCCTTGCTGTCGGCCAACAAGATGCACTGACGTATGAAACACCATCACAAAAAGCGCAGTTGCTTAGTAATATTTTGACCTATAGTTTGGATGAAGATTACCTACAGCAACGAAATGAACTGGTAGAAAACGTAAAAAAATCAACGCTCAATAAACTCGCCGCTAAATGGTTTGCACCACAAGAGTATCAAATTATCGTGGTGGGTGATGCGAAAACGTTGAAGCCACAACTTGAAAAATTAGATATTCCCGTAGAAGAGCTTGAAATCATCCGCTAGAGTACACATTTATAGGGGGCAGATTGTTTGCCTCCATTCTACTCTCTTGCTGAGTTAGAGCCGCTTTCATTCGGATCATTCACCTATAAGCGAATCATTATTTTGACTAATTTTGCCGCACGACTTGAACAAGTCACTAAAAAATCAGAAGTGTTTAAGCAGTTTGGCCGAGGCGTTGAGCGTGAAACGTTACGCTATACCCCAGAAGGCTCGTTAGCTCTGACTCCTCATCCAGAAGCACTCGGCAGCGCATTAACCAACCGTTGGATCACCACTGATTTTGCGGAGTCATTGCTTGAATTTATTACACCAGTCTCTCATGACGTGCCGACTTTACTCTCACAACTGGCGGATATTCACCATTTTGCTCAAACCAAATTGGGTGACGAAAAGATGTGGCCGCTTTCTATGCCTTGTTATGTTGGCAGCGAAGATGATATCGAACTGGCGCAATATGGTTCATCGAATACGGGTAAAATGAAAACCCTTTATCGAGAAGGCTTAAAGCGTCGTTACGGCAGCTTAATGCAGATCATTTCTGGCGTGCATTTCAATTTTTCATTTCCAGAATCATTTTGGGATGCCTTGCATGGCGAGCAAACTGAATCCCAGCGTACTGAGACAAAATCGGAAGCCTATTTTGGTGTGATTCGTAATTACTACCGTTTTGGCTGGCTTATTCCCTATTTCTTTGGCGCATCACCTGCGTTATGTTCATCGTTTGTGCGCGGACGTGAAAGCCATCTGCCATTTGAAAATATTGGTAAAACGCTTTATTTGCCTCATGCTACCTCGTTGCGTCTCAGTGATTTAGGTTATACCAATAGCGCGCAAAGTGGCTTGCAAATTGGTTTTAATAGCTTGGATCAATATCTAGAAGGGTTGAATCAGGCGATCCGCACTCCATCAAAAGAGTTTGCAGAACTAGGCGTGTATGTCGATGGTGAACATCGTCAGCTCAACAGCAATGTTTTGCAGATAGAAAACGAACTCTATGCACCGATCCGTCCTAAACGTGTGGCCAAAAATGACGAAAAGCCGTCACAAGCGTTAGAGAGAGGCGGAGTCGAATACATCGAAGTGCGTTCGTTAGACGTAAACCCGTTTAGCCCGATTGGTATTACTGAAGATCAAGTGCGTTTTCTCGATCTGTTCCTCACTTGGACAGCTCTTTCAGATTCAGATCCGATGGACAATTGTGAGCTGGCATGTTGGCGAGATAACTGGAACAAAGTGATTTTAGAAGGTCGTAAACCGGGTTTAGAGTTACAAATTGGCTGTCGCGGTGAGAAACTGACGCTGCAAGCGTGGGCGCATAATGTATTCGATGACTTACGCAAAATAGCGCAAGTAATGGATAGCGCTTGTGGTGGCAACGCATACCAAGCCGTATGCGAGAAACTAAGCTCGTGGATTGATAATCCAGAATTAACCTTTTCCGCTCAACTACTTGAACAGACTAAACAGTTTGGCGGGCTCGGTAAGGTAGGTTGTGCATTAGGAGCCGAATACCGACAAGCCAACCTGGCACATCACTATCAAACTTATTCTGAGTCTGTGATGGAAGAGGAAGTGCTGCGTTCTCGAGCCGCTCAGCAACAGATAGAACAACACGATACTCAAAGTTTTGAAGAATTTCTTGAAAGCTATTTTTCGTACCTAAAATGATCTCTCGATCATAATCTAACATTGATAGGCAGAGCATCGCTCTTTGCCAAATAAGGAGAAAGCAATGCCATTACTCGACAGTTTTACTGTAGATCACACTCGTATGCATGCGCCTGCGGTACGTGTGGCAAAAAATATGCAGACGCCTAAAGGGGATACAATCACCGTATTTGATCTCCGTTTTACTGCTCCAAACAAAGATATTCTTTCAGAAAAAGGGATCCACACTTTAGAACATTTATATGCTGGCTTTATGCGCGCGCACTTAAATGGTCATGATGTAGAAATCATCGACATCTCACCTATGGGCTGCCGCACAGGTTTTTACATGAGTTTGATTGGCGCGCCAACAGAAGCGCAAGTGGCGCAAGCGTGGTTAGCGGCGATGCATGATGTGCTAAAAGTAGAGAGCCAAGATCAGATCCCTGAACTAAACGAATACCAATGTGGTACAGCCTCAATGCACTCGTTAACAGAAGCTAAAGAGATTGCTCAAGCGATTATCACAGCAGGTATTGCGGTGAATAAAAATGATGAGCTTGCTTTACCTGAGTCGATGCTCAAAGAGCTGAAAGTGGATTAAAGATCGCCAGATCTGGCCCTTTAAAAACAAAAAGCTTGGCAGTGACCAAGCTTTTTTTCTTTCTTTTATGCAGTGACTGGCGATTAATGTTTTTTGGTTTTGCGTGGAAAGACTTTAACCTGCTTAATGCGGTTTTCTTCTACATCCACAATCTCCATCGCATGGCCAGAGACTTTGACACTTAAATGGCTACTTGGAATATCTTCAAGGTGCTCCAAAAGTAAACCGTTTAAGGTTCTTGGGCCCGTCGTTGGCAGTTTCCACTTCAGCCCTTTGTTAATGTCACGGATATTTGCGCTGCCATCAATCAAGAAGCTGCCATCACTTTGTGGGGTAATTTCATCGGCTAAGCTTGGTGCCATCGAGGTGGTGAATTCCCCCACAATCTCTTCGAGAATATCTTCAACAGTGATCAAGCCATTGATATCACCGTATTCATCAACGATCAGGCCAATCCGCTCTTTGTTGCGTTGGAATTTAAGTAATTGTACGTTGAGCGGTGTGCCTTCCGGGATGAAGTAGACTTCATCAGCGGCACGTAAAATCATCTCTTTATTGAACTCTTTTTTTTCCAACATCAAACGAGAAGCATCACGAAGGCGCAATATTCCCACCGCTTCATCAATTTTGTCTCGGTAAAGCACCACGCGTCCGTGTGGCGAGTGAGTTAACTGACGCACGATAGATTTCCAATCATCGTTAATATTGATACCAGTAATTTCGTTACGTGGGATCATGATGTCGTTCACCGTGACATGTTCGAGATCGAGAATGGAAAGCAGCATATCTTGGTGGCGACGAGGAATAAGGCCACCCGCTTCGTTGACGACGGTTCTCAACTCTTCAGAGCTTAGATGATCCTCCGCCCCATGCTTGGCTTTAAGGCCTAGTAAGCGGATGAAACCATTGGTGATGAAGTTAATGAACATCACCAATGGTGACAATATCTTCATTAAGAAGGTCAGTAAGATGCTGCTGGCGTAAGAGACGCGTTCAGGGTAAAGCGCTGCTAATGTTTTTGGCGTCACTTCAGCAAAAACCAGAACGACCAACGTCAGCGCACCAGTGGCAATGGCCACTCCTAGATCCCCATAAAGGCGCATACCAATAATAGTGGCAATTGCAGAAGCTAAAATATTGACTAGGTTGTTGCCAATGAGGATCAAACCAATGAGGCGATCTGGACGATCAAGCAGTTTTTCAACACGCTTTGCACCTTTGTGGCCGGTATTGGCCAAGTGCTTTAAGCGGTAGCGGTTCAAAGACATCATGCCGGTTTCTGAACCTGAAAAATAAGCCGAAATTACGATGAGACCCGCGAGTAGTGCAAACAATATACCCGTTGAAATGTCGTCCAAAACGTGGTTTTTCCTTATAAATAGTGTGATTAAGTAATGATCTAATTAAATGAATGTGTCAATACGCTATCAAACGTGTTGAGTTAGCTCAAAATGATTTCTTTTACAAAACGGCTACCAAAGTAGGCCAGTGTGAGTAAGGTTGCACCAGCGACAGCAAACCAAGTCACTTTTCTACCGCGCCAACCTTTTCGGTAATGTCCCCACAACAATACAGAATAGACAACCCAAGCAATGAAAGACAAAATGCCTTTATGCGCTTTGCCTTGAGCAAACATATCACCGACAAAATCAAAACCAGTAATCAAGGTACCAGTAAGTAATACGTTACCTATCAAGATGATTTTAAACAGTTGCCTTTCTACCATCAGTAGTGGTGGCAAATTGGGGTTGATGGTTAGCATCTTCTTTTTCTTTAGCTTGTAGTCCAGCCAAGCCAATTGCAAAGCGTAGAGTGCGCCAATCGAAAGGGTTGAATACGAAAATAGTGCTAGAGAAATATGCAACAACAGTGGCGGATTGTTTTCTAAGTGAGTCATGAACATGCTGGGAAGAAATGAGGCGGCGCTGACGTTGATCGCGGCGAAGCTATACACCACCGGCAACAGAAACCACAATCGCGTTTTTAACATCGCAATGCTCATCACCAGTGAGATGATAAAGCTTATCAATGATGCCACATTGAGCATACTGAGGTTTTGCCCATTAGCGTTGAAGATTAAATCACTCAGTAACCACGCATGAAAAGCCAGCGCCAGTGCTGAACTGAACAATACTGTCTGCGCACGAATCCCAGTTTGATTAACTAAGCCTGGAATAATGGTCGCTATGGATAAAAAATACAAAATAGTGGCGACTATTGCGATTAAGTTTTCCATACTTCTTACAAAATGGTGGCTGAATTGGCGAATTATACCTTGCATCACGATAATGAGCTACGTTGGATACCGATTGATTTGACATATACCCACCTTAGTTGAGGTCATGGTGCAAATAATTAACAGGGTGAAGGCTTTTATTCGATAAATCGCAGAGATAACTCTTTTTGACCCCCCTGTTTTGGGGACCCAATGTTACGTTTACGGGTTTAAGTCGCTTATCGCGAAGCGTCAATGGGTATGACTATTAGATTGGCTAAGGTATACTGACCCCAATTAATCGCCGAACTAGCGAAGAGACAACGATGTTTGAAAATTTAACGGATCGACTATCCAAGACGCTGAAAAATATCAGCGGCAAAGGCCGTCTCACCGAAGACAATATTAAAGAAACCCTACGCGAAGTGCGCATGGCGCTGCTTGAAGCGGACGTTGCACTGCCTGTAGTGCGTGATTTTGTCGCGCGCGTTAAAGAGGGCGCAGTGGGTGTTGAGGTGTCTAAATCGCTGACACCGGGACAAGAGTTCATCAAGATTGTTCAAGCGCAGCTTGAAGCGGTAATGGGCGAATCCAACGAAGCGCTTAACCTTGCAGCCCAGCCGCCAGCAGTGATTTTAATGGCGGGTTTACAAGGGGCGGGTAAAACCACCAGTGTTGGTAAGCTTGCTAAGCTGCTTAAAGAACGTGATAAAAAGAAAGTACTGGTGGTTTCGGCTGACGTTTATCGCCCAGCGGCGATAAAACAGCTTGAAACTCTAGCTAACGATCTGGACGTTGAATTTTTTCCTTCTTCAGCCGACCAAAAACCGATTGATATCGCCAATGCGGCCATTGACCATGCGAAGAAGAAATTCTTCGATGTGCTGATTGTCGACACTGCAGGCCGTCTTGCTATTGATGAACTGATGATGGCAGAGATCCAAGATCTGCATGCGGCGATTAATCCGATTGAAACATTGTTCGTTGTGGATGCCATGACGGGGCAAGATGCCGCGAACACCGCAAAAGCCTTTGGTGATGCGCTGCCGTTAACAGGGGTTATCTTAACCAAAGTTGATGGTGATGCTCGAGGTGGTGCCGCACTTTCCGTTCGTCATATCACCGGTAAACCGATTAAATTCTTAGGGGTCGGTGAAAAAACTGACGCGCTCGAGCCTTTCCATCCTGATCGTATTGCATCACGCATATTGGGAATGGGCGATGTTCTCTCATTAATTGAAGATCTACAACGTAATGTTGATCACGAGCAAGCAGAACGCCTAGCTAAAAAATTCAAGGAAAAGAAAGGATTTGATTTAGAAGATTTCCGCGAACAGCTCGGGCAAATGCAGAATATGGGCGGCATGATGGGCATGCTCGATAAACTGCCTGGCATGGCAAACCTACCAGCGAACGTGAAAGACAAGGTCGATGATAAGATGTTCAAGCAGATGGAAGCGATCATCTGTTCGATGACCATGCACGAGCGCCAGCACCCAGACATGATAAAAGGTTCACGTAAAAAACGTATCGCGACGGGTTCTGGCACCCAAGTACAAGATGTTAACCGCTTACTGAAACAGTTCACCCAAATGCAGAAAATGATGAAAAAAATGCAGAAAGGTGGCATGAAAGGCATGATGCGTAATATGCAAGGCATGATGGGCGGAATGGGTGGCATGGGTGGCGGTGGTTTCTTTGGTCGTTAACCTAACTCATTGCGATGCTTAAAATTTACTAAAGCGTGATGTCCATCACTGCAAAAGCATAATGCTTCTGCTGGTGAAAAAATAGCTAAACCCCTTGCAAAGCCTCGGAATAAGAGTAAAATTCCGAGGCTTTATTTTGGCACGAGACCCCAGACTGTTTTTCGTAAATGGTTTTTGGGGTTAATTTTATTATTGAGAAAGCAAAGAGGACGACATGGTAACCATTCGTTTGGCACGTCACGGCGCTAAAAAGCGTCCATTTTATCAAATCGTAGTTGCGGATAGCCGTAACGCAGTAACTGGCCGTTTCATCGAGAAAGTAGGTTTCTTTAATCCTACGGCTACTGGCCAAGAAGAAGGCCTACGTGTTGATCTAGATCGCGTTAACCATTGGGTTGGTCAAGGCGCATCTCTATCTGATCGCGTAGCTAAGCTAGTAAAAGACGCTCAAAAAGCGGCTTAATTCTTACTTTTATAGAAGAACATTAGCTTATGTCGATGAAAGGTAAAGAAACAATGAGCAAAGAAAACGAAAAGATTGTTATGGGCAAGTTTGGTGCTACCTATGGCATTCGTGGCTGGCTCAAAGTTTTTTCCTACACAGACGAAGCTGAAAGTATTTTTGATTACAGCCCTTGGTTTATTAACCAAAAAGGCCAGTGGATCGAGTACAAAGTAGAGAGTTGGAAGCGCCATGGTAAGAGTATGGTGGTAAAACTTGAAGGTTTAGATGTTCGAGAAGACGCACATCTACTCACCAACTTTGAAATTGCTATTGATCCCGCATCATTACCAGAATTGTCAGCAGATGAATTCTACTGGCGTGAATTGTTCGGTATGCAAGTTATTACCACTAAGGGGTATAACCTTGGTGAGGTCACTGACCTATTAGAAACTGGCTCCAACGATGTTCTGGTTGTGAAAGCGAATTTGAAAGATGCTTTTGGCCAAAAGGAACGGTTGGTACCGTACCTTGAAGAGCAAGTGATCAAGAATGTTGATCGCGAAGCTCGACGGATCGAAGTTGACTGGGATCCGGCATTCTAACTCTAAAATTTCAGAGCGAGAGAACACATGTGGGTTGGCGTTATAAGCCTATTTCCTGAAATGTTCCGTTCTGTTACTGATTTTGGAGTAACAGGTCAAGCGGTTAAAAAAGGTTTGCTGTCTATTGAAGCTTGGAATCCTCGAGATTTCACTCATGACAAACATCGCACCGTCGATGACAGACCTTACGGTGGTGGTCCTGGAATGCTCATGATGGTTCAGCCTTTGCGCGATGCCATTCATGCAGCAAAACAAGCCGCACCGGGAAAGACGAAAGTCATTTACCTTTCTCCTCAAGGTCGAAAACTCGACCAAAAAGGAGTCGAAGAGCTGGCGACGAATGAGAACCTGGTTCTTATTTGCGGACGCTATGAAGGGGTAGATGAGCGTATCATCCAATCAGAAGTTGACGAAGAATGGTCGATTGGTGATTTTGTGATGACAGGCGGCGAACTGCCAGCCATGACGTTGATTGATTCTGTCTCTCGGTTTGTTCCGGGAGTATTAGGAGATTTCGCATCAGCAGAAGAGGATTCTTTTGCAAATGGCTTGCTAGATTGCCCGCACTATACGCGTCCTGAAGTGTTAGATGGAAAAGAAGTACCTGCGGTACTGAAATCCGGTAATCACGAGGATATTCGTCGCTGGCGGCTGAAACAGTCGTTGGGCCGAACTTGGCATAGAAGGCCAGAGCTCCTGGAAAACCTAGCTCTGACTGACGAACAGGAACTATTACTGGTTGAGTTCATTAAAGAAACTCAAATACATCAGTAACCTATTTAATTTAGTATCAGTTTATTCTAGGAATTTTTAAAATGAGTAACATCATCAAGGCTCTTGAAGAAGAGCAAATGAAACAAGGCCTACCTAAATTCGCACCAGGTGACACTGTTGTTGTTCAAGTTAAGGTAAAAGAAGGTGATCGTGAGCGTCTACAGGCTTTTGAAGGCGTTGTAATCGCAATCCGTAACCGTGGCCTACACTCTGCATTCACTGTTCGTAAGATCTCTAACGGTGAAGGTGTTGAGCGTACGTTCCAAACTCACTCTCCAGTGGTTGATAGCATTGAAGTTAAACGCCGCGGTGCAGTACGTCGTGCCAAACTGTACTACCTACGTGAGCGTTCTGGTAAGTCAGCTCGTATCAAAGAGAAACTTGCTAAGAAGTAATGCTATAAACTAGCGTTCTCATAGTAATAAACAGGGGTCGAGTAATCGACCCCTGTTTTTATATGTGTTTTATATGTGCGCTAATATTGATCTTCTGACCAACCATCACTGTCTGACATATCCGGTGCACCGGGAATACTTTTTTCCTCATCGGCCCACTCGCCAAAATCGATCATCTGACACTGTTTGGAACAAAAAGGACGATAAGGGCTCTGTTCTCCCCATTCGACATCGGCTTTGCACTGCGGGCATTTTACAATGGTAATTTTCTTTGACATAACGGACTTCAAGTAACGATGGATAGGCGTAAGTGTATTACCTAACGCAATGGAAAGTAAGAGTCAGTCGGGAATTGAAGCGGAATTGATTAACAGCAGACGGCGAGATCAAACTCGATATCGCGCCCTGTTGCTTGGCCTGATTGGAATTCGATAAACTTAATCGCGAAGCGATTTTTATGTCCAGAGATCATGGGGTATACCCCATACTCAAGTGGGATCGACAAGCGCAAGATATTGGCGTCTTCTGCATCGCTTTGATAAAAACCTAATCGTGCTAGGCGTGCTTTAAAATGGCCCGTTTCGCGGGTTAACTTCAACCAAAGTTGCAACGCATCTGATAACGGTCGCAGCGTTTCCATCCATTGGTGCGCATCTTGGGTCTTCTTTTCTATCGGAATGTGTAGCCAGTAGTGCAGCGCTGGCAGGTCAAAACAGCACGACCCGCCCGGTAAATTAAAACGTTGGCGAATCGTGCTTAAGAAACGATCTTCTTTGAGTGATTGACCAAAGCGTTCAGCGCTCATTAAATTACGATGCACCTCGTCGATCTCTTCAAGGAGCGATAGCAACATTTCTTGATCAACACCATCCACATTGAGCCAGCTACGGTAGTTCAAACGCTGTTTTTCAATATCTTTAGCCAACTCGCTTTTGAGTTGGATCTGTTCGAAGATTTCGAGTAAATCAAACAATGAACGAAAGAAGAGTTGGTGTTGAATACCGTCACGAAACTGAGCGGAATGCATCAACTGGTTAAGTAGCGCTTCGACTCTTAAATAGATACGAGTTTTTTCGTTCAGTGGGTGTTCAAACTTATGCGTGGTCATCTAGCTAGCCTTAGGTCCGGTCTGGGTTATTCTTACAGACTTAGGCTGCATATGGCTAGATACTTTTTGTGTAATTCTGTGATTTGAGGCAAAAGTTTTTGGTTTTCTGCGCTATTTTTAATCACATCGTCAGCGTATTGCAATCTTTGCTCACGGCTCGCTTGAGCGGCTAAGATCGAACGTACTTGTTGCTCGGATACCTTGTCTCTTGCCATAGTGCGAGCGATTTGGGTTTTTAGATCAACATCAACCACTAAGATGCGATCGACTAAGGTTTGTAGGTTATTTTCTATCAATAATGGCACAACCAATAAAGCATAAGGCGAGGTGGTTTTTGCTAAATCAGCAATCATTTTTGCACGGATCATTGGGTGAAGAAGCTGATTAAGCCAAGCCTTTTCTTGTTCATCAGCAAAGATCTTTTCTCTTAACGCGGCGCGATCCAATTGTCCATCGGGCTTTAATATGGTGAGGTCAAAGTGCGCGCAAATCGCCGTTAATCCTTCACTACCGGGTTCGACGACTTCTCGAGCGATGATGTCAGCATCCACGACATCAATCGAGAAATGCTGCTGAAATAAATGAGCAACGGTGCTTTTTCCGCTGGCAATCCCGCCGGTTAAACCCACCACTAACCCCATGACGATAACCCCATAATTGAACCTAAATACCAACTCATAATATCGTTACCCCACAACAAGGTTAGCCAGCCAGCAATGGCGAGATAGGGGCCAAAAGGAAAGGCTTTGTCGATCCCTTTTTTTTGCAAGCGCAATTGAATTAGGCCAAAGACAATGCCAACCACAGATGACATGAGGATGATGATGGGCAGATATTGCCAGCCCAACCAAGCGCCGAGAGCAGCCAGCAGTTTGAAATCGCCATAACCCATTCCTTCTTTGCCTGTGACGAGTTTAAACAGCCAATAGACCGACCATAAGCTCAGATAGCCAGCAATGGCGCCGATCACCGCATCTTGCAAACTGACTGGGCTAATGTGCATCAATGATAAGCTGAGGCCCGCCCACAGTAGTGGCAGTGTCAGCTTGTCGGGTAACAGCATGGTATCGAAATCGATAAACGTCGCCGCGATGAGCACAAAAGTGAAAAACAATAGCGCTAGTGAAAAATAACTAAAACCGAAGTGGCTAGCCACGACAAAGCTCATACTGGCGGTGAGCAGTTCAATCAAAGGATAGCGTGCACTGATCGGGCCTTGGCAACGGGAACATTTCCCTTTTAAAAAGAGCCAACTGAGTAGCGGAATATTATCAATAATACGGATTGGCGTATCACAGTGTGGGCAGCTAGAACGAGGGACACTGAGCGTGAGTTGCCCTTCCGGTGGCGCAATGTGATATTCGGGAAAGCAGTCAGCGCACTCTTGTCGCCATTCTCGCTCCATGATTTTGGGTAGACGATAAATGACCACATTGAGAAAACTCCCCACGATTAAGCCAAACAACGCTGCAAAAAGTGGAAAGAGCCAAGGGTAATAAATAAAAACTTCCATGCACAGACTCGATAATTAAAAGATTAGCAGAGCTAATACTATCCTAATACACTCATTAAGTTAAAGATGGGCAAGTACATCGCCACCACCAAACCACCGACCACCGTACCCAAAAAGACAATGATCAATGGTTCGAGAATTTTGCCTAAGTTATCGACGGTATTATCGACTTCAAATTCGTAAATGGTGGCGACTTTATTGAGCATGTCATCCAATCGGCCTGATTCTTCACCAATCATCACCATTTGCAGCACCATTTCGGGAAAGGCTTCGGTATTACGCATCGCAATATACATTGGCATACCGGCTGCCGTATCACGATAGACCTCATTAATCGCCGTTTCAAAATGGACATTGCCAGCGGTTTTGGCGGTGGTTTTTAAGCTAGCTAAAATCGGAATGCCTGCACTAAAGCTGGTGGCGAGTGTGCGACTGAATTTAGCAATAGAGGCTTTGCCTATCACCCCGCCAAGAATGGGAAACTTTAATCCTAATCGGCTGGTTTTTAAGCGTATTAAAAAAGATTTTTGGCGTACTGCTTTCACGGCAATTGTGGTAAGGATTATGATGATGAGTACCCACAAACTGTAACTTTGCACCCAATGAGAGAGTTTCAATACTTGCTGTGTAAACCAAGGTAATTCGGCTCCGAATCCTTTGAACATGCTTTCAAACTCAGGGATCACCATAGTAAGCATTAAGTAAGAAACACCTAACGCGACCAACACCACCATGGTTGGGTAGATGAGCGCTTTAATGACTTTAGCGCGCAGTTGTTCACTTTTTTCTCGATAAGTCGCTAGCCGCTCAAACACTTCAGCCAAGTTACCTGACTGTTCACCTGTGTGAATGAGATCAACATACAAGGTATCGAAATGGGTGCTGGCGGTACGCATCGCTTTGGAAATTGGCGTTCCGGCTTCAACCCCTTTGGTGACTTGCGACAAAATGGATTTCATTTCGGCTTTGCGGTGGTTATCTCCAACCAGTTTTAAGGCTTGCACGATCGGCACGCCCGTGGTCAGCATGGTCGCCAATTGGCGTGTCAGAATGGTGATGTCTCTGGCCTTCACTCGATGAGTCAAGCGGGTGATAAAAGAGACGCCCCCTTTTTTGATTTTTTTGATCTGAATGTGCTGCTCTTTAAGTTTGTCACGCACTTCCAGTTCGGTTAAAGCGAGAGTTTGGCCAGATACTTTTTTGCCCGAACTATTGATGCCTTTCCAACGATAATTTTTGAGTTCTGATTTGATTTTTGTGTTCATACAATAGAGTCACTCAATGGCTAGCTAAGAGGGATCGAAGCGTTAGAAATAGAGCACGCGTTGCAGCTCTTTGAAGCTGGTTACGCCGTTTTTGAGCTTTTCAATGCCTGATTCTTGTAGTGTCTGCATTCCGTTGGCTTTCGCGATCTGCTCTATTTGATGAATGCTTGCTTTTTGCATAATCGCTTCGGCCAGCTGTGGGTTAAACGCCATCACTTCATAAATGCCGACTCGACCTGAATAGCCCCCTGTGCATTCGTTGCAACCATGCGGGTTCGCTTCATAAATGGTTTCCGTCGCTAGTAGCTGAAAATGTTGCTGCAACTGTATTGAGGGCACGACGGCAATTTTGCAGTGCCGACAAAGGCGACGAGCCAAACGCTGGGCAATAATTAAACTGAGTGAAGAGGCTAAGTTAAACGCTTCAATTCCCATATTACTTAAGCGAATCACCGTTTCGGCGGCGGAGTTAGTGTGCAAGGTAGAAAGGACTAAATGCCCGGTTTGTGCTGCTTTTACGGCAATTTCGGCAGTTTCTAAATCGCGGATTTCGCCAACCATCACAATGTCGGGATCTTGCCGTAAGAAGGAGCGTAATGCTTGTGCAAAGCCAAAGCCAATTTTTGGCTGCACTTGAACTTGGTTGATACCGGATAAGTTAATTTCTACCGGATCTTCAGCGGTGGAAATGTTCACTTCAGCAGTATTTAAAATGCGTAGCCCCGTATAGAGTGAGACGGTTTTTCCGCTGCCCGTCGGGCCCGTCATTAAAATCATCCCTTGTGGTTTTTTCAGCGCAGCTAAGTAGAGTTGTTTTTGCTGGTCGTTATAACCCAATTTGTCGATATCTAAGTTAGCAGCACTGCTATCAAGTAGGCGCAGTACGATTTTTTCACCCCATAAAGTAGGGAGGCTGGAAACGCGCATATCGATGGCGGTGTCTTGATTCAACCGCAGTTTAATTCGTCCATCTTGTGGTAAGCGCCGTTCGGCAATATCGAGTTTGGATAAAATTTTAAGCCGCGCGGCAAGCCGGCGACTTAAGTTGCTTGAGGGACGCTGCGTTTCCACCAAAATACCATCACAGCGTAATCGTACTCGGTAAAGCGCTTCGTACGGTTCGAAATGGATATCGGATGCGCCTTTTCGCACCGCATCAAGCAGGATTTGGTTAATAAAACGGCTGACTGGTGCGTCATCTTGGCTGAGGTCTTCAATCGATTGAATCTCATCATCAGACAGCTTAACTAAGTTCGCCAGTTCATCTTGGCTGATCTCTTTCCCTGAAGAAGAGGATCCTTGAATTGTTCGGCCATACAAGCGTCGGATGGCTGCTTGCAGCGCTTTGTAGTCGGCTAAAACCAGTTCGACTTGTAAGCCTGTCGCGAAGCGAAAATCATCTTCCACTTGTAAATGGGTCGGGTCGGAAACCGCGATAGTCAGGGTTTGGCCATTATGGGCAATCGGCAGTGCTTGGTAACGGGTGATGAGATCACGCAAACCAAGCTGTTGGCAGAGCTGTGGGTAGTCGTAGCGGGTTAAGTCGGTGTCCGGTAAGCCAAAAAGGGTACTTAACTGCTCAGTCAGATCATGAGGATGGAAAAAATCCAATGCGAGCAAAGCTTCAGGCACACTCGCACCAGACGCTTTGATATGTTCAATAACTGCGTGTTCTTGCGTCGGGCTCAATATCTGAGCCTGACGCAGAATCGCAGGGAGGTTGGTTAGCATTTTATCAAGGAATCGTTCTTAAGCATCCTTTAAGATCTTTTTCCAATAATGCTTCGGGAATATCATGCGTGCACTTCCAGCCTGAATTTGTACGTGTGTATGTTATTTTTTTATCTTTTATAGATGCATCAGCATTATTGACAGTAAAAACTAAGGTTCCATTTGTAGGTGTGGTGGCATTCTTAGTTAATGCTAGGGTCCCCATTGCGCTCATATCTGAAGCTGCACCAACTTCGCTCGCTTCTGTTGTTTCAGGGAAACTGCCTTTTTCTTGTATATATAAATCAATATTTGTAAGTAATGTTCTAGGAATACTGACGGCTGTATTAGACTCTGTTTTGATCAAATAGCTCTTATATGCAGGGATTGCAATCGCGCTAAGTACACCAATAATTCCTACCACAATCATCAATTCAATTAAGGTAAAACCACTTTGTTTCGTTTTCTTATTTGTGTTCATTATTTGTTTTGCTCCGTTTGAACGCATAAGGATGGGCAGAGCATAAGAAGCTTGTGGGTTGGTGGGAATGAGATAAAGAGCAGTGCGCGAGCGATTTGGATTTTTTACCTGTTTAGTTGCATATATCAATCACTGAAATACGACTGACTTAAAAATGCCGTCTTGATTTTGATACGCAAGCAATAAAAAAGGAAGCTCGCCCGGCTTCCTTAACTATTTGAAATTTTTGATCTTTATTCCAATAATTGATGTAATTAATTACTGAAAGCGCATTGAGAGATCGAGTGCTTTAATGTGCTTAGTCAGCGCGCCGACTGAGATGTAATCGACACCGGTTCGCGCGTAATCGCCAATGGTTTCTAATGTGACGTTACCCGAATTTTCTAAAGCCGCGCGGCCTGCGTTAATTGCTACCGCTTCGCGCATCATCTCAATGCTAAAATTATCCAGCATAATGATGTCAGCACCCGCTTGAATCGCCTCTTCTAACTCTTGCAAGCTTTCGGTTTCGACTTCGACAGGTTTACCGGGGTTGAGCTGTTTAGCGGTGCTGATGGCTTGGGTAATACCGCCACAAGCAATGATATGGTTTTCTTTAATTAAATAAGCATCAAACACGCCAATACGATGGTTAAAGCCGCCGCCACACGCGACAGCATATTTCAGTGCGCTGCGCAGGCCAGGGATAGTTTTGCGTGTATCAAGTAGTCGGCATTCGGTGCCTTCTAGCTGTTTGGCATACTGAGCAGTAATGCTGGCGCAACCTGACAAGGTTTGAATGAAGTTCATCGCATTGCGTTCACCAGTCAGCAGCGCGCGAGCTGGACCTTCAAGAGTGCACAAAACTTGGTTTGGCTTAACTTGATCACCATCTTGGACATGCCAGTCAATTTTCACTTCACCACCAAGTTGTTTGAAGACTTCCTCTGCCCATGCTTGGCCACAAAATACGCCATGTTCACGGGTGATGAGAGTCGCGCTATTACGCGCATCCGCTGGAATAAGGTTTGCGGTGATATCAGCAGTCGCATCCAAGCTGCCACCGAGATCTTCTCTGAGTGCATCGCTAACGGCACGAGTAATTTCCAATGGGAGTTGCTGTTTCAGATAATCAAGGCGTTGTTGGCTGTTGTGTGTATTTTTCATCGCAAATCTAATATGGTGTTGAACAGAGTGAGAATGATACGCTGAGTTTTACTCAAATTCAGCCACTAATCTCGCATTTCCTCTGGCTAAGGTTCATTTTTGTTTGAGTGTAAGGGGGCAACTGATGATCGATAAAAAGGGTTGGTATCAAAGCGCACGTCGAGTGCCATCGCCGTTTTATGATCAGCGAAGCGATGCGCAAGATATTTCATTGCTGGTGGTACATAATATCAGCTTGCCTCCGGGCCAGTTCGGCGGCCCATATATTGAGCAGTTTTTCACTGGCACGCTTGACCCGAATCAACACCCTTTTTTTCAAACCATCCACCAGATGCGCGTCTCGGCTCACTGCCTCATTCGGCGAGAGGGAGAAGTAGTGCAATTTGTGCCATTTAATGCCAGAGCTTGGCATGCGGGCCAGTCAAGCTTCGCTGGTCGTGCAAAATGCAATGATTATTCGATTGGGATTGAATTGGAAGGGAGCGATGAGACGGCTTATACTCCTGCGCAATATCAAGCCTTAGCGACTTTGACGTGTGCATTGCAGCGGCGTTATCCGCTCATCACCAATCAACGCATCACCGGGCATCAATACATTGCGCCATTACGCAAAACTGACCCCGGTTTGGTATTTGATTGGCGGTGCTATCGAGCCTTGTTGGCAACAAATGACTAACAACAAATAGCGAACAACGAATTAAATCGAATCGTGATATTCCACTAAAATTTGCTCAACCCAGCATTGAATGCGTTCGTCGCTTTGCTCGTATTGCGAATCTTCATCGAGTGCGAGACCAACAAAGTGGCGGCCATCTTTCGTTAGGGCTTTTGACGCTTCAAAATGGTAGCCTTGGTTGGGCCAGTAGCCAATCAATTGAGCACCAATTTGTTTTAGCTCATCATGCAGCATCCCCATCGCATCGAGGTACCATTCGCCATAACCTTCTTGATCGCCTAAGCCGAATAATGCGACGTACTTGCCTTTTAGCGACACGCCACCGATTTGATCCCATATTGCGCTCCAATCTTCTTGGATTTCGCCAAAGTCCCAAGTTGAGATGCCCAGTATTAAAAGATCATAGTTGCTCATCAAAGAGAGTGGCGTTTCTTTCACATTGTGAATCTCCACCAAATCCTCACCGATGAGCGCACGGATCTTCTCTGCTGCCATTTCGGTATAACAAGTTGTTGAGCCGTAAAAAAGACCGATCTTCATAATTTTGTGTTCGTTTTAAATCAAGAATAGTGAATTCTAACCATAAAATGACGCGCTTTGCAGCGATTATCCAGCCGATGATGTTTTTTTATGGTATTAAATCAGTGGCTCACATAACCTGAGCAACTCGATTTTCACCACAGAGGTTTGATGTGTCTGAATATATTTCTCCTGATCAAGGGGTTGTGGAACAGTTTTTAGATGCGATGTGGATGGAGCGTGGTTTAGCTGAAAACACGCTCTCATCGTATCGCAATGATCTGACGAAATTGTTGCAATGGATGCAGCACAATAATTATCGCCTCGATTTTATTAGTGTCACTGGTTTGCAGCAGTACCAAGCGTGGCTCGCTGATCAAGACTATAAGCAAACCTCGCGGGCGCGCATGTTGTCGGCGATTCGTCGTTTATTTCAATATCTGCACCGTGAGAAACTCCGCGGCGATGATCCGAGCGCGCTCTTAATTAGCCCTAAATTGCCACAGCGTCTGCCTAAAGATTTATCTGAGCAGCAAGTGGAAGATCTATTGAATGCTCCCGATACCAATAATCCTTTAGAATTACGTGACAGAGCGATGTTGGAACTCTTGTATGCAACAGGGCTACGGGTGACCGAATTGGTTTCACTGACCATGGAAAATATCAGTTTACGTCAAGGCGTAGTAAGAGTGATTGGTAAAGGTGGCAAAGAGCGTCTTGTACCGATGGGCGAAAATGCCGTTGATTGGATTGAAACTTTTCTTGAACAAGGGCGGTCTACTCTGCTGGGCGAACAAACGTCGGATGTGGTTTTCCCTAGCCGACGAGCAAGGCAGATGACTCGTCAAACCTTTTGGCACCGAATTAAACACTACGCAGTGATCGCACAAATCGATGTGGAAAAACTCTCTCCACACGTATTAAGGCATGCTTTTGCCACGCATCTACTCAATTACGGTGCCGATTTGCGTGTAGTGCAAATGCTGCTCGGTCATAGTGACTTATCGACCACGCAAATTTATACTCATGTTGCGACTGAGCGACTTAAACAATTACATAGCGAGCACCATCCAAGGGCTTGAAAAGGTGAATTTAATGAGCGTATTACGCCAACTGACTCTTCTTACATTGCCACTTTTTGCTGTGGCGTGTAACGCCGAAACCACAGAGCAAGTGACGTCAACGGCTGTGCAAGCGGCTGCGCTTGATAAAACGGTTTTTGAACAACGTTTTTCTAAACTCGGATTGGAAGTACTGAGTGTTCAAGCCTCTGATATTCCGGGAGTGATTGAAGTGCAAACTTCCGGTGGCGTGCTGTTTTCTGCGCCTGACGCGAGCCATTTTATCGCCGGAACCTTGTATGAATTAGATAAGAATGGTGGTTATGTCGATGTGTTAGCCAAACGCCAAGCGCCGGTTAATGCGGCGAAGATCGCGCAGTTTGAATCGAGTATGATCGAATACAAAGCCGCCAATGAAAAATACGTGGTGACTGTTTTTACTGATATTACCTGTGGCTATTGCACTCGTTTGCATAGTCAAATGAAAGGGTATAACGACTTAGGGATCACCGTGCGCTACATGGCTTACCCGCGTCAAGGCGTTACGGGGCAGGTAGCTGATCAGATGGCCGCTATCTGGAATGCAGATGATAAAATGGCAGCGATGAATGAGGCAAAAACCAATCATCAATTGCCAGAAGCAGGACAGAATATTCAACAAGCTAAGCAGTTGATTACCAAGCACTATCAGCTCGGGCGTGAGTTAGGCATCAACGGCACGCCTGCGATTTTCCTACCGAATGGCGAAATGGTTGGCGGTTATTTACCACCAGAGCAATTGTTGCAACGCCTTCAGCAGATTCAATAACTTTAGGAGTCGGGCTTGAGTGTTCTTGAGCCCGCTGATTTATGATTGAAATAAAACAAAGACCAGCCCCCGATCTTTCGCAACTCCCTGACACGATTCCTACACTGCTTAAACGTATCTATATCAACCGTGGTATCACAAACCTTGAACAACTCGACAAGGCCGCGAAAGCACTGCATTCCTACCAACAATTAGGTGGTATAGAGCAAGCGGTACAACTACTTTTTCACGCCATCGAGCAGCAGCAGCGCATCATAGTCGTCGGGGATTTTGATGCTGATGGCGCAACCAGTTGCGCCTTATCTGTTTTGGCGTTGCGAATGTTGGGATCGCACAATGTGGACTATCTCGTGCCTAACCGTTTTGAAGATGGTTATGGCTTAAGCCCTGAAGTGGTCGATCAAGCGATTGAGCTTGGCGCGCAGATGATCATGACGGTCGATAACGGCGTCTCCTCTATCGACGGGGTGCGTTATGCCAAGCAGCAAGGATTGACTGTCTTGGTGACCGATCACCATTTACCGGGACACGAGTTGCCAGAGGTTGATGCGATGGTGAATCCCAATTTGGCTAACTGCCCGTTTCCCTCGAAGGCATTAGCCGGCGTAGGGGTGGCTTTCTATTTGATGATGGCGCTGTGCGTACATATGCGAAAAAATGGCTGGTTTACTCGACAAGGTATGAGTGAACCCAAGTTGATGGAGCTGATTGACTTAGTCGCACTGGGTACTGTCGCTGATGTTGTGCCGCTCGATGAAAACAACCGCATTTTAGTGTATCAAGGTTTGCAACGTATTCGCGCCGGGCATGCAAGGCCGGGTATTCAAGCTTTGATTGAGGTTGCTAAACGTGACGCGAGGCGTTTAGTTGCCTCGGATTTTGGCTTTGCGTTAGGGCCACGCATCAATGCGGCAGGGCGCTTGGATGATATGTCATTTGGCGTTGAGCTGTTAATGTGCAATGACATTCACGCTGCGCGTAGAATGGCCAGTGAGCTGGATGGCCTTAACCAAACTCGTAAAGAGATTGAAGAGGGGATGAAGCAAGAAGCGCTGGCTTTTTGTGAGCGCTTACAACTGAGTGAAAATAGCGAATTGCCGCACGGTTTAGTGCTGTTTCAACGCGATTGGCACCAAGGTGTAATTGGTATTTTAGCCTCACGTATTAAAGATAAATACCATCGCCCTGTGATTGCGTTTGCCGATGGTGGCGATGGCAGTATCAAAGGGTCATGCCGCTCTGTTTCTGGGTTACACATGCGCGATGTGCTTGATCGCATTGATACACAAAACCCCGGTTTAATCGTCAAATTTGGTGGTCACGCGATGGCGGCAGGTTTAACTATTGCCGAAAAAGAGTTTGAGCGTTTTGCTGAGCTGTTTGATCAAGCCGTACGTCGCGAGTTAGATGAAAGCGCGCTAAAGGGCGTGATTTTATCCGACGGAGAGTTAACACCTGAAGAGTTCTCGATGCACACCGCTGAAACCTTGCGTTCCGGTGGCCCGTGGGGGCAGGCGTTTCCTGAACCTCTTTTTGATGGTGAGTTTAAACTACTGCACCAAAAACTGGTGGGGGAAAAGCATTTGAAGCTGATGCTTGAACCGCTGTTCAAAGGCCACCCAACCAACATTATGATCGATGGTATTGCTTTTAATGTCGATTTAAGACGCTGGCCAGATGCGTCGGTGAAAACGGTGCGTCTTGCATATAAGCTTGATATTAATGAGTTTCGCGGCAATCAGTCACTGCAATTGATGATTGATCACCTCGAAGCGAAGTAACGGCTTGATATTTCTCTTCTTTCGATGCGTGACATAACCTTCCCTCCCTTAGAAAGGAGATCTCAACGAATGTTTGCTCTTACATTCCCTCCCCTTATT
>NZ_CAWNIB010000315.1:0-13303 GCF_963874405.1 Vibrio sp. V08_P9A1T1 | reverse complement strand
ATATACTACGGCGCTTAAAAAAATTACGTCATCCACTCAAAACGAACAAGATAAGAACTATGCAAGTTTCAGACTTTCACTTTGAACTTCCCGATGAGCTGATTGCTCGTTACCCAACGGCTGAACGTACGGCGAGTCGCTTACTGCAATTAGACGGTAACAGCGGTGAACTGGCGGATGGCTCATTTAAAGACGTTCTTGACCGAGTTCAGCCCGGCGATTTATTGGTTTTTAACAATACACGTGTCATCCCGGCTCGCATGTTTGGGCGCAAAGCTTCAGGCGGCAAACTGGAAGTATTGGTCGAACGAATGTTGGATGAACAGACGATTTTAGCTCATGTTCGCTCATCTAAGCCGCCAAAACCGGGCAGTGAGTTGTATTTAGGAGAGCATGACGAATATCATGCACACATGGTGGCTCGCCATGACGCGCTGTTCGAGATTCGTTTTACAGCGTCAAAGACGGTACTGGAGATCTTAAACGAGATTGGCCATATGCCGTTGCCGCCTTACATTGACCGCCCTGATGAAGATGCTGATAAAGAGCGTTATCAAACCGTATACAACCAAAAACCGGGAGCTGTAGCTGCACCGACCGCCGGTTTGCATTTCGATGAGGCTCTGCTTGAGCAAATCAAAGCGAAAGGCGTCGAATTTGCTTATGTAACTTTGCATGTTGGCGCTGGAACCTTCCAGCCAGTACGAGTCGACAATATTCACGATCACCATATGCATGCAGAATATGTTGAAGTGCCACAAGAGGTAGTCGATGCCGTCAACGCGACGAAAGCGCGTGGTGGTCGAGTGATCGCTGTTGGAACTACGTCGGTGCGCTCACTGGAAAGTGCCGCGCAAGATGCGCTTAAAAAGGGCACTGAGCTGGTTCCTTTTTTCGGTGACACTGAAATTTTCATCTTCCCTGGTTATGAGTATCAGTTGGTGGATTGCTTAATCACTAACTTCCACTTGCCAGAGTCGACACTGATTATGCTCGTCAGCGCTTTTGCAGGTTATGAGCATACTATGGCCGCGTACGCGCATGCCGTGAAACATCAATATCGTTTCTTTAGTTATGGTGATGCGATGTTTATCACCAAGAACACCAATTAACGAGTGCTAGCATTACGCTAGGAGAAGAAGCTCCGCTTCGTTTTTCGCTAGGAATTGGCGACCGCTCTAGAGGGGTGCTTGCACCTAATCATGATACGTCAGACTGTTTCTCTGACATTGGAGGCTTCGTGAAGTTAACATACGAACTTAAAAAGAAAAACGGAAATGCTCGCCGTGGGCAATTAACCTTTGAACGTGGCACTGTGCAAACACCGGCATTCATGCCTGTAGGTACTTACGGCACAGTAAAAGGCATGACACCGGAAGAAGTAAAAGAGACGGGCGCAGAAATTTTGCTCGGTAATACTTTTCACCTGTGGCTGCGCCCTGGCCAAGAAGTGATGAAAATGCACGGCGACTTGCATGATTTTATGAACTGGCAAGGCCCGATCCTCACCGATTCAGGTGGTTTCCAAGTGTTTAGCTTGGGTGACATTCGCAAAATCACAGAAGAAGGGGTGCATTTTCGTAACCCAGTCAATGGTGACAAGATTTTCATGGACGCAGAAAAGTCGATGGAAATTCAAAAAGATCTGGGATCTGACATTGTGATGATTTTCGATGAGTGTACGCCGTACCCTGCGACGCACGACGAAGCGAAAAAATCAATGGAGATGTCTTTACGTTGGGCGCAGCGTTCACGTGACCATTTCGACAAATTAGAGAACACCAACTCGCTATTTGGTATCGTGCAAGGCAGTGTTTACGAAGATTTGCGTGATGTTTCCGTGAAAGGCTTAACCGAGATCGGATTTGATGGCTACGCGGTTGGTGGCTTAGCGGTGGGTGAACCTAAAGAAGACATGCACCGTGTACTTGAGCACACCTGTCCACAATTGCCAGAAGACAAACCACGCTACCTGATGGGTGTCGGTAAACCTGAAGACTTAGTAGAAGGGGTACGTCGCGGTATCGATATGTTTGACTGTGTGATGCCAACGCGAAATGCACGTAATGGCCATCTATTTGTGACGGGTGGTGTGATCAAGATCCGTAATGCAGTACATAAAACCGATACAACTGCGCTGGATCCGCATTGTGACTGTTACACTTGCAAAAATTATTCGAAGTCGTATTTACACCATCTGGATCGTTGTAACGAAATTCTAGGTGCGCGTTTAAATACTATTCATAACTTACGTTATTACCAACGCCTGATGGCAAGCATTCGTTTAGCGATTGAAGAAGATCGCTTCGACGCGTTTGTTGAGGAGTTTTATGCTCGTCGCAATCGTGAAGTTCCACCAATGGGCCAATAACGGTTTTGCTGCGTTTTGCTTAATTTGTGAAGTGATAAACTTGAAATTAAGCCAACGCAGCCCAATTAGAATTACATTACACAACAATATTTTAGAGGACGTTTTCAATGAGTTTAATTTCTGTAGCACACGCAGCAGGTGAAGGTGCATCACAAGGTGGCGGTTATGAAATGCTGATCATGCTTGGTATGTTTGCGGTTATTTTCTACTTCATGATTTACCGCCCACAAGCTAAACGTGTTAAAGAGCATAAAAGTTTGATGGCCGCCATGACTAAAGGTGATGAAGTGTTAACCAGTGGCGGTTTAGTGGGTAAAATCACTAAAATCGCAGAAGACAGCGATTACATCTCTATCGAACTGAATGTGAACAATGAAATTGTGATCAAAAAAGATTTCATTACAGCGGTGCTACCAAAAGGTACGCTTAAGTCTTTATAACAGCTAAAGGATCCTTGCTGTGCTAAACCGTTATCCGTTATGGAAGTATTTGTTAGTGGTGTTCGCCATTACTCTCTCTGCTTTATATGCACTTCCAAATATTTACGGTGAAGATCCGGCAATTCAAATTACAGGGGCGCGTGGCGCCTCTGTTGATATGTCAACGCTGGATGCCGTCACCAAAGCTCTTGATAAAGAGAGCCTTTCTCATAAATCCATTGCTCTAGAGAATGGATCAATTCTTGTTCGATTTAACGATACCGATACTCAAATCAGTGCGCGTGATGTGGTGAGTGAAGCGTTAGGCAAAGATACAATTGTTGCACTTAACCTTGCTCCTTCAACGCCTTCTTGGTTGGAATCGATTGGCGCGGCACCGATGAAGCTTGGCCTTGATCTGCGTGGTGGTGTTCACTTCTTAATGGAAGTGGATATGGATGCCGCAATGGAAAAATTGATTGGTCAGCAAGAAGAAGCGTTTCGCAGCGAACTGCGTGATGACAAAATTCGCTACCGCGCTATTCGCTCAGTGGGCAACGACCGAGTGGAAGTCACTTTGCGTGATGATGAGCAATTAGAGCAAGCACAGCAAGCATTAACGTCGAAACATCCTGATATGACTTTTACTACGTCTAAGGCTGACGGTCGCTTTGCGCTGATTGCTCAATTTACTGAGCAGCGTTTGCAGGAAGTTCGAAATTACGCCGTTGAGCAGAACATCACGATTTTGCGTAACCGTGTTAACGAATTAGGGGTCGCTGAACCCTTAGTGCAGCGTCAAGGTGCCAGCCGCATTGTGGTTGAGTTACCGGGGGTTCAAGATACCGCTCGTGCTAAAGAGATTCTTGGCGCAACCGCGACTCTTGAGTTTCGTGAAGTTGATGACAAGGCTGATTTAGCCGCCGCGGCTTCTGGTCGTGCTCCTGCTGGGAGTGAAATCAAATCTGATCGTAATGGTCGCCCGGTTGTCTTGAAAAAACGCGTGATTCTAGGTGGTCAAAGTATCACGGATGCCAGCTCTAGCATGGATGAATATGGTCGCCCGCAAGTGAACATTTCGTTAGATAGCGAAGGCGGAAATAAGATGTCGGCGTTCTCTAAAAAGAACATTGGCAAGCTTATGGCAACGGTATTTGCAGAGTACAAAGACAGCGGCCGTCGGACACCTGATGGCAAAGTGATTCTGGATAAGCATGAAGAAGTGATCAACCAAGCAACGATTCAGTCGGCTCTTGGGCGTAACTTCCGTATCACGGGAATTGATTCTGCTGCAGAAGCTCAAAACCTTGCACTTTTACTGCGTGCAGGTGCGTTAATTGCGCCAATCTCTATTGTTGAAGAGCGTACCATTGGTCCATCAATGGGGCAGCAAAATATCGATATGGGCATTCAAGCCTGCATCTGGGGTATGGTTGCGGTGATGCTCTTTACGCTGCTTTACTACCGTGGTTTTGGCTTGATTGCCAATATTGCATTGATGGCGAACCTTGTGCTCATTATTGGTGTGATGTCGATGATCCCTGGGGCGACAATGACCTTGCCGGGTATTGCGGGCATCGTATTGACGGTTGGTATGGCCGTGGATGCTAACGTTCTGATCTTCGAGCGTATTCGTGAAGAGCTCCGTGATGGACGAAACCCACAACAAGCTATCCACCAAGGCTATGCTAACGCGTTCAGTACCATTGCTGATGCCAACATCACTACGTTGATTACGGCAATCATTCTATTTGCTGTGGGTACTGGAGCCATCAAAGGGTTTGCCGTCACACTTTCTATCGGTATTTTAACCTCAATGTTTACCGCTATTATCGGGACTCGCTGTATTGTGAACCTGTTATATGGTGGTAAACGCATTAAAAAATTGTCGATCTAAGGCTAGGAATTACTATGTTTCAGATTCTAAAAGCAGATAAAACGATCGACTTTATGCGTTGGTCTAAATTTGCGTTTTTATTCTCTCTTTTAATGATTGGTGCGTCTATTTTCACTTTATCAACCAAGTGGTTGAACTGGGGACTGGACTTCACCGGCGGTACTTTGATTGAAGTTGGGTTTGAACACCCAGCTAATCTTGAAGATATCCGCAGTGCTTTGGAAGCGAAAGGGTTTGGCGATGCGACGGTGCAGAATTTCGGTTCCGCGCGCGAAGTGATGGTTCGTCTTCGTCCACGTGCTGACATGGTTGGCGAGACGTTAGGCAATCAAATTCTTTCTGCTATTAAAGAGGGGACAGGAAAAAGTGTCGAGATGCGTCGCATTGAGTTCGTTGGCCCGAATGTGGGCGATGAATTAGCTGAAGCCGGAGGCTTAGCGATTTTGGCTTCGCTCATCTGTATTTTGCTTTATGTCTCCGTTCGTTTTGAATGGCGGCTCGCTGCGGGCGCGGTGATGTCACTGGCACACGATGTGATCATCACGCTTGGCATCTTCTCTATCATGCAAATTGAGGTTGATTTAACGATTGTTGCCGCTTTGCTGACCGTTGTCGGTTACTCGCTCAACGATACGATTGTGGTATTTGACCGTATCCGTGAAAACTTCCGTAAATTGCGTAAAGGTGATTCAGCCGAGATCATGAACAGCTCAATTACCCAAACCTTGAGCCGGACTTTGATTACATCGGGAACCACCTTGCTGGTGGTGATCGCACTCTTTGTGCAAGGTGGGGCGAACATACATGGTTTTGCCACCGCTTTACTGCTCGGTATCACCGTGGGTACTTATTCATCTATCTATGTTGCGTCAGCGTTGGCACTGAAATTAGGAATTACCCGTGAGCACCTACTTCCACCTCAAGTGGAAAAAGAGGGTGCGGAGTTCGACGAACTTCCTTAGCAGCCTGAAAGTTTCTTAAATAGCCAAAGCCGCAGAATATTCTGCGGCTTTTTTCTACCCCATCCCACACCGCGGTCACTCTAAGTAGCAAAGTATAAAACGAAACTAAAAAAGCCTCGTATATTGCTATACGAGGCTTGAATCAATTTTGACGGTGTTGATGGTATTTAGTGCAACCTATTTAAGAATAGCGCTGTTACCGTTATCACGAATGTGTTTCAGAATCGCTTTAACACCACGGGCACTTGAACCTACAATGTTGCCCGATTTCATGTATTCAGTACCGCCAGAGAAATCGGTAAGAATAACGCCTGCTTCACGAGCGATCAGCTCGCCAGCGGCTAAATTCCAAGGTCTTAAACCCAGTTCAAAGTAACCATCGACACGGTTTGAAGCTAGGTAACATAAATCAAGCGCAGGAGAACCGGTACGACGGAAATCAGCACATTCAACAAACAGTGCAGACATGATTTTCATGAAAGATTCGGCATGTTGCTTTTGTTTGTATGGGAAACCAGTAGCGAGAATAGTGCCTTGAAGATCTTTTAACTGTTTAACACGAAGGCGTGAGTTGTTTAATTGCGCACCAGCACCACGTTGAGCGGTAAACAGCTCATTGCGCATTGGGTCATAAACACAAGCAACTTCTGTTTTGCCTTTAATGCGAACCGCGATGGAAACGGCGAAGTGGGGTAAACCTTTGACGAAGTTTGTTGTGCCATCCAGTGGGTCGATGATCCATTGAACGTCCTTATCTTTACCGTCGATAAGCCCGTTTTCTTCAGCAACGATACTGTGTTCTGGGTAAGAACTTTTGATTGTATCGATGATCATAGTTTCTGCTTCTTTGTCTACGTTAGTAACAAAGTCATTAGTCCCTTTCTGAGTTGTTTCGATTTTCTCAGTATTTTCTAGTGATTTAGCAATATGGTTACCAGCTTTTCGCGCAGCGCGAATAGCAATGTTTAGCATTGGATGCATACAGTTTTCCCAACGGATGTTAAAGAACGAAAAAGCGGGCAGCAGTATAACAAAGTTTTATTAAAAAGGAAGTGGCTATTTTTTGCTCGGTTGTTCATGTGTAGCTAAAGGACCTGACCATTTTAGTCAGGTTTATGTTAGTATCCTGTCGTTTAAAATAGAGTGGCGTACAACGTAATGCTAGACAATGTAAAAATCATTTTAGTAGGGACATCTCATTCAGGAAATATTGGTTCTGCTGCCCGAGCGATGAAGGTCATGGGCCTAAGTAAAATGATTTTGGTTTCGCCTCAATGCGAGGTAGACGCCCAAGCGATCGCTCTAGCTGCTGGAGCAAGCGACATTGCTTTAAATGCGGAGGTCGTGGATACGCTAGAGCAGGCTGTCGCAGATTGTGGCCTGGTGGTTGGGTCAAGTGCACGCTCACGAACTTTAGAATGGCCAATGCTTGAACCGCGTGAATGTGGGGAAAAATTGGCGCAAGAGGGGCAGCAATACCCGGTTGCTTTAGTGTTTGGCCGAGAAAAAACCGGGCTGACCAACGATGAACTGCAAAAATGCCATTTTCATGTATGCATTCCGGCTAATCCTGAATACAGTTCGTTAAACCTTGCTATGGCCGTACAAACATTGAGTTATGAGGTGCGTGTTGCCTATCTAAATAATGAAAAAAAAGGTTATCAAGCCCAGCCAGAAGAAGCGTATCCTCTGCATCACGAATTAGAAATGTTCTATCAGCATCTTGAAAAGGTCATGATACAGACACAGTTTATTTCAAAGGAACAGCCGGGACAGATCATGAATAAACTCCGTCGGCTATTTTCTCGTTCGCGTCCAGAGTCTCAAGAAATCAATATATTACGTGGTGTGTTGACCTCAATTGAGAAGCATCGCAGCAATCAATAATTATCCAGATTAATAATAGGGTTAAATACCTGACTAAATTAGTCAAATAAATACTTGACCTATTTAGTCAGGTATGGAAAAATTCCAACCACATAATCAATGTGGATACGGTGATATGAGACTTACATCTAAAGGAAGATATGCGGTTACAGCCATGTTAGATGTGGCTCTGCATTCGCAACAAACCCCAGTGCCACTGGCGGATATTTCCGAACGGCAAGGCATTTCGCTCTCTTACCTTGAGCAGCTGTTTTCTAAACTGCGTAAAGCGGGGCTAGTTGCTAGTGTACGTGGTCCAGGTGGTGGATACCGCTTAGGTGCAGATGCCTGCTCAATTTCGATTGGTACTGTGATTGCCGCTGTTGATGAATCAGTTGATGCAACAAAATGTAATGGAAGAGCCGACTGCCAAGGTGGCACTCGCTGCTTAACACATACGTTATGGCGAGATCTTAGCTCTCGCATTAGTGACTTTCTAAACAACATTACTCTTGGCGAGTTAATGATTGATAATGAAGTACTAGAAATTTCTGACCGCCAAGGCTTGGGCCTGACGGTGAACCACGGGTTAACCAATAAAAATACCAATACCGTGATTATCGGCTCGGTGCCCGTAGGTCTTAATGCCCGCTCATAGCGGCAATGTTTACATTGGAGTAGAAAATGAAACTGCCTATTTATTTTGACTATTCAGCTACCTGTCCAGTTGACCCTCGCGTGGCTGAAAAGATGGTTCAGTACATGACGATGGATGGTGTTTTTGGTAATCCAGCATCGCGATCGCACCGTTATGGCTGGCAGGCAGAAGAAGCCGTAGACACTGCGCGTGAGCAAATTGCTGAACTGCTTAATGCTGATCCTCGCGAAATCGTATTTACATCCGGTGCGACAGAGTCAGATAACCTCGCGATCAAAGGTGTGGCGCATTTCTATGCCAAGCAAGGTAAGCATATTATCACCTGTAAAACCGAGCATAAAGCGGTGCTTGATCCATGTCGTCAGCTTGAGCGTGAAGGTTATGAAGTGACCTATCTTGAGCCAGAATCGAATGGCTTGATTGATCTAAAAAAATTAGAAGCGGCAATGCGTGATGACACAATTTTGGTGTCGATCATGCACGTGAACAACGAAATTGGCGTAATTCAGGACATCATGGCGATCGGTGAGCTTTGCCGTGAACGCAAGATAATTTTCCACGTAGATGCAGCGCAATCTGCCGGTAAAATTCCCCTTGATGTACAAGAAATGAAAGTGGATCTTATCTCCCTTTCTGCGCATAAAGCGTATGGACCTAAAGGGATTGGCGCATTATATGTTCGCCGTAAACCTCGTATTCGCCTTGAAGCGCAAATGCACGGTGGCGGCCATGAACGTGGTTTCCGTTCAGGCACATTACCAACGCACCAAATCGTAGGTATGGGTGAAGCATTCCGTATTGCTAAGCAAGACATGCAAAAAGATTTTGACCACGCAAAAGCATTGCGTGATCGTCTACTCGCTGGTGTACAAGACATGGAAGCCGTGAGTGTGAATGGCGATTTAGATCAGCGTGTTCCGCACAACCTGAATATTAGTTTTGCCTTTGTTGAAGGCGAATCGCTACTGATGTCTTTAAAAGACTTAGCGGTATCATCAGGTAGTGCTTGTACCTCGGCCAGCTTAGAGCCGTCATATGTACTGCGTGCGCTTGGTTTGAACGATGAAATGGCGCACAGCTCAATTCGTTTCTCATTTGGCCGTTTTACGACCGAAGAGGAAGTGGACTACGCCGTTGAACAAATCCGCGTAGCCGTAAGCAAATTACGTGACATGTCTCCTCTATGGGATATGTATCAAGAGGGTGTGGATTTAAACACCGTTGAATGGGCACATCACTAGTCCTTTAAAAGGCACTGGTTTATTCCCAAGGAAATAGAGGATTAGAGGTAACTATCATGGCATACAGCGAAAAAGTAATTGATCACTATGAAAACCCACGTAATGTTGGCTCTTTTGATAAAGAAGATCCAACCATTGGTAGTGGTATGGTTGGCGCTCCAGCTTGTGGCGACGTAATGAAGCTACAAATTAAAGTGACGCCAGAAGGCATCATTGAAGATGCAAAATTTAAAACCTACGGTTGTGGTAGCGCGATTGCTTCGAGCTCACTGGTTACTGAATGGGTCAAAGGTAAGAGCATTGACGAAGCGGCAGCCATTAAGAACTCTGAAATCGCGGAAGAGCTAGAGCTTCCACCAGTGAAAGTTCACTGTTCGATTTTGGCGGAAGATGCGATCAAAGCTGCCGTTGCCGATTATAAAAAGAAACACCAACAATAATATTAAGGGAGTGAATGATGGTTCACTCCCATAAGTTCAAACTAAGAATCTAAGGTTGTAGTATGGCCATTACCTTAACTGAAACAGCAGCGCATCGCGTTCGAGCATTCCTAGATAACCGAGGCAAAGGCGTAGGTTTACGTCTTGGAGTGAAAACAACAGGCTGCTCGGGTATGGCTTACGTGCTTGAATTCGTTGATGACGTTAACGAAGAAGACGAAGTGTTTGAAGATCATGGTGTCAAAGTGATTATCGATTCGAAAAGCCTCGTCTATCTTGATGGCACACAGCTTGACTATGTCAAAGAAGGGCTAAACGAAGGTTTTGAGTTCAACAACCCGAATGCAAAAAGCGAATGTGGTTGTGGTGAAAGCTTCAACGTGTAACGGATTGGCTTTCGGCGTGACTAGGCTCACTTGAGCCTAGTGTCGAGCACTAGGAGCAATGTGTTAATGAACTATTTTGAATTATTTGGGCTACCAAGTCAGTTTGCACTGGATGGTAGCCTTCTTTCTTCTCAGTTTCGTGCGCTGCAAAAACGGTTTCATCCCGACAATTTTGCCACTGCGTCTGAGCGAGATCGCCTGCTTGCTGTGCAAAACGCCTCACAAATCAATGATGCTTATCAAACATTAAAATCGCCGATCAGTCGCGCAGAATACTTGTTGCTTGAACAAGGCATAGAGTTACGCGCAGAACACCAAACCATGCAAGATCCGCTGTTTTTAATGGAGCAGATGGAGCTGCGAGAAGAGCTTGAAGCCATCGCCTCACAGCCTGATGTTGAAAGTGCGTTATTCGATTTTGAAAACAGAGTCAGCAAGATGTATAAACAGCATCTTACCTTGGTTGAGCAACAACTTAATCATGCTCAATGGAACCTTGCGGCTGATACGGTTCGCAAGCTTAAATTTATTGCCAAGCTCAAAAATGAAATAGAAAGAGTCGAAGAACAGTTACTCGGCTAGTTCGATAATAAGGACCAACCCATGGCATTACTTCAAATTGCAGAACCCGGTCAAAGCTCTGCGCCGCATCAGCATAAACTCGCAGCGGGTATCGACTTGGGGACAACCAACTCATTAGTCGCATCGGTTCGAAGCGGTAATGCGACGACGCTTGCTGATGCACAAGGACGCTCGATCCTCCCTTCGGTGGTCCACTATTCGGCTCAAGAGCGTTGCGTAGGCTTTGATGCCAGAGCACACGCGCAAGTTGATCCTGCCAATACCATCATTTCTGTGAAGCGTTTGATCGGCCGTTCACTGGCTGACATTCAGGCGCGTTATCCCACATTGCCTTATCGCTTCAAAGCCAGTGACAACGGTTTGCCTATTTTGCAAACGGCTCAAGGTGATAAGAACCCGATTCAAGTTTCCGCCGATATTCTTCAATCTCTTGCTCAGCGTGCCGAAGCGTCGTTAGGTGGTGAATTAGCGGGTGTGGTGATTACCGTACCTGCTTATTTTGATGATGCGCAACGCGTGGGCACCAAAGATGCCGCTCAACTTGCCGGCTTGCACGTACTGCGTTTACTCAATGAACCTACCGCTGCAGCGATTGCCTATGGTTTAGACTCAGCGCAAGAAGGTGTGATTGCGGTTTATGATTTAGGTGGCGGTACGTTTGATATCTCTATCTTACGTCTGTCGAAAGGCGTGTTTGAGGTACTTGCGACTGGTGGTGATTCCGCGCTCGGTGGTGATGATTTTGACCATTTGATTGCTGACCATTTTTTGAGCCAAATCGGCTTAGCTGAACCCCTCACTGCTGAGCAGCAACGAGCATTGCTTGATGCGGCCACCGAAGCGAAAATTGCCTTATCTGATACCGATAGTGTCGAGGTTTCTGTGCTGGGTTGGCAAGGGCGTTTAACTCGCGATGAGTTTAACCAACTCATCACGCCACTAGTAAAAAGAACCTTACTATCGTGTCGTCGAGCACTCAAAGATGCCGAAATTACTGCAGATGAAGTGTTGGAAGTGGTGATGGTCGGCGGTTCAACTCGTACGCCACTGGTTCGAGATTTAGTCGGTGAGTTTTTTGGTCGCACACCACTAACTAGCATCAACCCTGATGAAGTTGTCGCGATTGGTGCAGCAATTCAAGCCGACATTTTGGTGGGTAATAAACCCGATTCAGAAATGCTCCTGCTGGATGTCATTCCTCTGTCGCTGGGTATTGAAACCATGGGTGGCTTAGTGGAAAAAATCATCCCACGTAACACCACCATTCCTGTTGCAAAAGCTCAAGAGTTCACCACCTTCAAAGATGGTCAAACAGCCATGAGCATCCATACGGTGCAGGGCGAACGTGAGATGGTAGACGATTGCCGCTCATTGGCTCGTTTTTCACTAAAAGGTATTCCACCAATGACGGCGGGTGCCGCGCATATCCGCGTAACTTATCAAGTTGATGCCGATGGCTTACTCTCCGTGACAGCGATGGAAAAAAGTACGGGAGTTCAGGCGGAAATTCAAGTTAAGCCCTCGTATGGACTGAGTGATAATGAAGTAGCAAATATGCTGCGAGATTCGATGACGTTTGCCAAACAAGATATGCAGACTCGCGCTCTGGCAGAGCAACGTGTAGAAGCCGATCGTGTAATCGAAGGTTTGATCTCTGCCTTACAGGCCGATGGTGATGAATTGTTATCTGAGTCAGAAAAGCAGATCCTTCTGAATGCAATAGAAGATTTAATTGTGCTGCGTAATGGTGATAGCGCCGATGCCATCGAGCAAGGAATTAAAGAGACAGACAAAGCCAGCCAAGATTTTGCTTCACGCCGTATGGATAAATCCATTCGCAGTGCACTTGCTGGTCAATCGGTAGATGATATTTAAAGAGAAAAATTATGCCTAAGATTATTGTGTTACCTCACCAAGAGCTTTGTCCTGAAGGTGCCGTTCTGGAAGCGCAAGCAGGAGAAACCGTACTGGATGTGGCGCTGAAAAATGGTATCGCTATTGAACATGCGTGTGAAAAATCCTGCGCATGCACGACTTGCCATATTATCGTTCGCGAAGGGTTTGACTCACTTGATGAGAGTGATGAGTTGGAAGATGACATGCTTGATAAAGCGTGGGGTCTTGAACCTGAATCTCGCCTTGGCTGCCAAGCTAGAGTCGCTAACGAAGATTTAGTGGTTGAAATTCCAAAGTACACACTCAATCTGGCTTCTGAAGATCATTAATCCTATTGAGCGTATTAACGCCCGTTCACTGTTTGTAAAAGGAAAGCAAAATGAAATGGACCGATTCTCGTGATATTGCGATCGAGCTTTGTGAGCAATACCCAGACGTAGATCCTAAAAATGTACGTTTTACGGATCTACACCAGTGGGTGATGGAACTGGAAGAGTTTGATGATGAGCCAAACCGTTCCAACGAAAAAATTCTCGAAGCGATTATTCTATGTTGGATGGAAGAGATCGACTAAGACTATTGCTA
>NZ_CAWNIB010000314.1:0-13404 GCF_963874405.1 Vibrio sp. V08_P9A1T1 | reverse complement strand
CTGTAATGGGTGCGCGAACCGTTGCGGCAAACAGTGCCCCCATGCCTGCAATGGCGAACATTCCTGGGTCAATCGCTAATTGTGGTAACAGTTCTTGCGCAATCAGGCCAAAGGCGTAGCCAAACAGCGTGCCTAATGCCAGCATTGGCGCAAAAATCCCGCCCGGAGCACCAGAACCAAAGCAGATCAAGGTGGTAAAAATACGACCAATGAACAAAAGAAGCAAGATAGCGGCACCATAGTCACCATTAGTGATATTAGGGATCAGTGAGATGCCACCCCCAGTCAATTCTGGAATATACAATAAAGTTAAGCCAAAACAGCCTCCCAATAGTGAACCCGTGAGTAAATATCGCTTACGATCATTGCGATGAATTCTGGCAAAAATATCTTGTGATAGTGTGATTAAACGGTTGAATAGCACACCGAAAATACCAAACAGTCCCCCAAGCAGCAGAAACAGCCACAGTGAAGCCAGCTCTGGTGCTTGATATTGCGGCATTTGGATCACAGCATGTTGGCCATTAATCACGCGAAAGACGATATTTGCCGCCACCGCCGAGACAATGACGGCACGTACTGAAATGAGGGTATAGCGAAACTGCGGGCGCATCTCCTCTATCACAAACATGATGCCCGCCAGCGGCGCATTAAATGCGGCAGCTAGGCCTCCAGCTGCGCCAGATGCTAAGAGTGAGTGGCGGGTATCGTCATTTTTGATGCGGAAAATATCCGACACCATTCGGCCAATGGCTCCCCCCATTTGAACCGTGGGCCCTTCACGTCCCAAAACCATACCAGAACCTAAGGCGCCCATACCGCCAAAAAACTTCACTGGCAGTACTCGCCACCAACGAACGGGGCGCATACCATCCATCGCGCCTTCAATTTCAGGAATGCCAGAACCGGCGGCTTCGGGCGCAAACCGGTGCACAAGGAAATAACCGATAAACGCCAACGCTGCACTGATAAGAAAAGCGGCCAACCACAAGGGTAAGATATTACCAATCTCACTTTTTAACCACTCGGTGCGTGTTTCCGAAACCAAGTGCACAGCGGCCTCAAAGTAAGTACCAACAATCCCAGCAAGAATACCGACAATGAGCGAAAGAAAAAGGATTGAGAGTGGTGTTTTGTCCTTAGAGAGAAATTGGTTAATCGTATCTTTTGGAACTTTTGCAAGCAGTGACTGTTTCAATCTCTCTCTTTTGGTCATGTAAAAAAGGGCCTCGATTGGTAAAATGTGAACATATTTTGTTACAGAATTATACGCGCCAAAGTGATTAACTATAGCGTCAAAGCTGCAATGTAGATTTCCATATCTGGAAGATGGAGAGATTCTCTACTAAAAACGAGATCTGAGTTAAAAATGAGTTAAAAAAACAGAGATTGAACCTTGCTAAGCCAGCCAAATGAACCATAGTTAAAGCGTAAGGCAGATTCAGATATCGTACAGGGAGGAATTCAAGCCTTACCTACAATTTGGATGGAATCAGCAATATTTCAATTCTATGTCCTCGTTTATGATCGGGTTGCATCTATAGTCCTCCCGATTCGCGAACTCACGATTGAGTTACGAGGGGAAAGGCGCGCTTACCGTAGTGCGCCTTTTGTCGTTTATGTACCTCGGCTCATTGTTGCCTGTCTAACTGGCAAACCATGCACTGGCTTCTTATTTCGGTATATACTGCCGCAAAAGGAGTGCTGACATGACAAAAAAAGTACCAACTAACATTATTACCGGTTTTCTTGGTGTAGGAAAAACGACGGCCATTTTGAATTTATTGAAGAATAAACCTGCTGATGAAAAGTGGGCGGTGTTGGTCAATGAGTTTGGAGAAATTGGTATTGATGGGGCGATGATGTCTGACCAAGGCGCGCTGATCAAAGAAGTACCGGGCGGCTGTATGTGCTGCACTGCGGGTGTTCCTATGTCTGTTGGCATTAACGCCTTACTTAGGCAAAAACCCGATCGTCTATTAATTGAGCCAACAGGGCTTGGGCACCCTAAGCAAGTGGTGGCAACTTTAACTTCTGATCAATATGCACCGTATGTCGATTTAAAAGCCACGATCACTTTAGTGGATCCGCGCAACTTGCGTAATGAAAAATACACATCCAACCAAAATTTTAATGACCAATTAGCCAGTGGTGATGTGGTGATTGGCAACAAAGTGGATCAATGCACTAGTGCTGATGTGGATGCGTTTAATGACTGGGTGACTGATCAATCACCCGCGAAGATTTTTAGCAAGTTAGTCAAGCAAGGTGAGTTGCCTTTAGAATTATTAGATATTGAACGTCTTCACGGCGCAGCTTCTACTCATATTGAAGCGCATCACCATCATCATGCTTCGTTAGAACCACAGTTTGCCTTACAGCCGGGTAAAGCGTTTGTGCGCAAAGAAAATCGGGGCCAAGGTTATTTCAGTTGTGGTTGGTTAATTGGCGCTGAATACCATTTTGGTTTTGATGAGCTCTTTTCTATGCTGAGTGCCCTGACCGCTGAACGTGTTAAGGCGGTCGTCAATACCGATAAAGGATGTTACGCCTTCAACATCAACCAAGGAGTCGTTTCAGTGAATGAGATGAGCTTAGAAGGGTTTGAATCACGCTTAGAAGTGATTGACTCACAGCTCATGCCATGGGATCAACTCGAAGCGGTATTGCTGAAATTGGCGGGTATCTCTCAATAGGATCCAAAGAAAAAACCAACAAAGAAAGAACAAAGAAAAAATGAACTAAGAAAGGCGAACTGGAACGGCTTCGTCTTTCTCGTTCACTTTATAACTTCTTATAATGCGTTGAGCTATTTATGGCTGCCTTGTTGCGTGATCAACGCGTTCATCAGATAAAATCTGCCCATCTTTGATATTCACTATTCTGTGAGTTCGCTTCGCTAATGCGAGATCGTGAGTGACGACAATAAGCGTTCGTCCTTCTTGATGAAGCTCATTGAACAGGGCTTCAATTTCAGCGCCTGATTTTGAATCTAACGCCCCTGTCGGTTCGTCGGCTAAGATAATTTGCGGATCATTGACCAACGCGCGCGCAATCGCCACCCGCTGCTTTTGTCCCCCCGAGAGCTGGTTGGGCTTATGCTGCATGCGATCGCCAAGCCCCACTTTTTCTAATAGTGTTGCTGCACGTGCTCGGCGCTCTTTTAATTTTACTCCGCGATAGACCAAGGGTAGGGCGACGTTATCGAGAGCATTAGCGTATTCGAGCAGGTTGAAACTTTGAAAAACAAAGCCAATTTTTTGATTACGAATATGAGCCAATTGATGGCTGCTGAGCGAGGCGACCGCCTTGTCGTCCAACTGATATTCACCCGATGTAGGAACATCCAAGCAACCGAGGATATTCATTAAGGTTGATTTACCCGAGCCTGATGGTCCTAGAATAGAGAGAAATTCGCCTTTTTGAATCGATAGCGAAACACCGTCTAACGCTTTGACCAACTCTTCACCACTGCGATAGTGCTTGCTGATATTGGTCAATTGAACAAGGTTCGGTAAGTTTTGTTTATTCACTTTGTAATGCCTCTAATGGCGTAATGCTAGCCGCGCGATTGGCGGGAAACCACGCGGCAATCACACCGACAATCGCCAGCGCCGCGATCACAAGAAAGACAATCGAAAACGACAGTTCGGGTAAGGGTTTCCCTAATTGCTCAAACAGCATATTGCCTTCTAAGGGAGCGTATCTTAATAAGGTGATCAGCCCGTAAGTGGATCCTAAGCCAGCTAAACCGCCAAGTGACATCGTGAGCAAGGCTTGCACTAAATAATGGAGTTTGATAGTGGTTGGCGTAGCTCCGACGGCCATTCGTACACCGATGTCTCGCGTGGATCGTTTTACCGTGGCGTACATGACATTGGCAATACCAATGCCTGCTACGCCGAGGGTAATAAGCCCAATAATGCCCAAAAAGCCTTGTAGACCGAATAAGAAACGGCGCATGCTTTTTTGCCTCAATAGCATGTCTTCGACTTGCAAGAGCTGCGTGTCTGAAGCACTGGCACCGTACTTTCTGGCGATCACTTGCTTAATCACTTGCGCGGCTTTTTCGCGATCAACCGTGGCATTGAGCTGCACATTGATCGCTGCAATCGCTGCGTTGGGGTTAAAACGTTGCCAAGTGCGAAAAGGCACAAATACCGCGTAGTCAATAGGGGTTCCTTGTTCTACCTCTGCACTTGTCTGCGCTATCACGCCGATAACGGTAAAGTTTTCATCACCTATTTTTATCAATTGACCTACGGGGTTTATGCTCAGCTTCTGGGGTTCCAGCCAACTCCAACCATCCTCAGAATTGAACAATTGCACTGCAGCGTTATAACCGAGTACAACCACTTTACGCTGCTGTTGATTATCGAGCGGGTTGATCCATCGCCCTCCTTGGGCTATCTCAATACCAGTTAAGGACTGATATTCTGGGTTAACCGCTAGTGGGCGCTGCCAGGTGCCATTGTCTTGATTGCTGACGCGTTTATCCCATTGTGCGCTGACTTCAGCGCGTTGGATAAAGGGCAGTGCGCGAACAAGCTCAACATCATTCGCTTGCAAAGAGAGGGCTTTTCCTTCAAAAAAGCGTCCGGCGGTCTGGCTGGCATAACCCCCGGTCACATAGAGTAAATTGCCATTGCCACTTTGTGATGAGCGTGTCAGCCCTTGGCGTAATCCTTCGCCTGTTGCGAGCATGGTGGCGATGCAAAGTGTGCCCCAAGCCACCGCTAAAATAGTGAGTAGCAAGCGTAGTTTTTCGGCCGCCATCTCTTGATAAATTTGCCTGATAGGTAACATCATGATTAAGCCCTCGCACTTAATGCGATGACGGGGGTGAGATTGGCGGCACGCTTTGCTGGGAAATAAGCGGCCAGCAGTGCAAACAACGTGGTGACGAGCAGTGACCAGCCTAGAGCTGGCACAGTGATGACTGGTTCGCCGAGCCAATCAGGTAAGCCGATGTAATTCAGTAATAGCACCACCAGATAGGAGAGGAGCATTCCGAACACTGCACCTAATACCACTAGCAACCCACCTTCTAAAATAAACTGGCGCAAAATGATCTTCGGTGTTGCGCCAATGGCTAAACGCACACCAATTTCCCGCGTTCTTTCCGTGACAGAAAGAAACATGATATTGGCGACGCCCAAAGCGCCGACCGCAAGCGTCATCGCTCCACTTGCCCCTAAGAACAGCTGTATACCTCGAAACAAGGCATTGAAAAACTGAGCGCCGCTACTGAAGTCAGGGAGGTTTATGGCCTCAGTATCGCTCGGATCAAAATGTTTCTGTTTGGCGAAGAAAGAGAGGATGTTCATGCGCAATACCGCTGCTGGTATCCCTGCGGCGGGCTGCACAAGGAAAAATTCAGGCTCACTTTGCCAAAGATCAGTAAAAGCGCTGCTTGGGATCATCACTTGGCTGTTTTCATTGTTTATAGAAATGCCCCCTTCTTGCTGCTGAGTAATACCGACAACCGAGAAGGGAATGGTATTGACTTTGATCGTATCACCAATAGATAGCTGACCAACTTGTGCCAACTGCCAACCAACCACCGCAATTCGGGAATGGTTTTTCTGATCGCTGGCGTGAATGCCGCGTGACCCTGCGGTCAGTTGTAAGTTGCGCAATGCTAAAAATTGAGAGTCGATCCCGCTGACGTAACCGGGAAGCATTCGGCCTTTTACATTAGTCACTTTAGCATCCCATTTTCCGTAGATAACTGATAATGCGCTGATGTTTGGGTGCTGTGCCAAAGCGCGCATTTCCGGCTCTGAAAGGTTAATCGCTCGTCTTGCCGCAAGGCCTTGCCAAGGTTTGGTGGTTTGACTGGGGAAAGCCATTTGTGTATCACTCATTAACAGAGCGAAAGATTGTGTATTGACGCGATAAAATCCTTCACCTAAGGCAACGAGCACTAAAACAGAAACAATACCCCAAACGATAGCAATGACCGCGAGGGCGCTGCGTAGCCGATGGGCAAGCAGCGTTTGCACGACTTGCTGTAGGCTTGAGATCATGAGTGCAGAGCCTGAGAGAGCGAAGCGATCACGTCATCATCTAACTGCCCAGCAGCTTGCAGCAGGCCAATCCGCTGCTTCCAATATTGGTACAATCGCCGTTGTAGACTGTTTTTACTGTTAAACAGAGCGTTATGGGCGTCAATCAAATCAGAAGCTTCAGTCATTCCTGACTCATAAACGGTTTGTTTACTTTTTAAAGCTTGCTCTCTTGAGCTGACTTGTAACTGAGCCATCTCCACTTGTCGCCAATCCAGATGGATTTGGCTAAAGCCACTTTGAATTTTGCGTTTAATCTCGATATCTACCTTGCGCAGTACTTGCTTGGCGTTTAAGACTTGCAGCGCAGCCTGATCGACCGTGGCGCGCGTGGAACCATTCAAATCCAACGGAATTTTTAAGCTTAAACCTGCACTGAGATCCCCATCTCGACCCTGATCATTGTCTTGGTAAGAAACACTGCCAGATAAGGTGGGATAATATTTGGCTTTGGCTGCATCTCGGCCAAATTCAGAAGCGGCGACTTCCTGCTGGGCAACCAATAACTCAGGGCTGTTATTCTGCGCAAGCTTTAACCATTCAGTTTCGCTGCTGACTTGCATTGGCGGTTCAATGAGGTCGGTCGTTTTAATTTGGTCAATGTGCTGTGGGTCTTGATTGATGAGCGCGATAAGGGCTGACTTTTTCTCTTCTAGAGCGGCTTGCGCACTGAGTATATCGGCTTGCTCATCGACGTGGTTAGCACGCATGTCTTCCAATGCTGTTGATCGAATTTTTCCTGCTTTGTAGCGCTGCTCGGTAATCTTCAGCAGTTTTGCACCTTCTACGAACTTTTGCTCAGCAAGTTGTCGATCGCCTTGTGCGCTGGCGAGATCGAGATAGGCATACAGTAATGTTGCAGCCAGCTCATTATGTGCAGTCTTCACTTTTAATTGTGATGCCACATAGCTTGCTTGAGATTGGTCGAGCTGTGCCCAATTAGCGCTATCCCAAATGGTTTGGCTTAATGTGGCACCATAGCCTTTAGTGTTGTTGCCATCGTCATCCCATGAGGTATCCGCGCTGAGGCTAAAAGAAGGCAGCAAGGCACTTTTGGTACTTCGGACCTCTGTTTCACTGATTTGAGATTGGATCTGCGCTTGTGAATAAGTAGGGTCAAAAGCTTTTGCGGCTTGCCAAGCTTGTTCAATAGTGATGGCGTGAGCTGAAAAAGTCACCGCGCCACAGAACGTCATTAGCGCGGCTGCTAGCGCATTACGTTGAAAAGGGCGCTTAGTGGTCATCTTTGCCTCCGAATAAACTGTTGTCGATGATCACATCGTCCGCTGATAAACCCGCAATCACTTCCACATTAATGCCATCGGACAAACCTAAGGTTACGGCGCGCACTTGGTAACCTTGTTCTGACTGATCTGGGATCAAGACTTCAGGTTTTTCACCGCTAAATCGTAATGCGCGTTCTGGAATGGTGATGGCGTTTTCCACGCTCTTTAATGTGATCTGTGCGGTAGCAGAAAAGCCCGAGCGAATCACCATATTGTCAGGAAAGCGAATCTGGTTAATCTCCACTTCAAATCCATTATCAAAGCTAGTCGTTTTAGTATCACTAGGGTTATTCAACTTATCAGATTGAACCGCAACTTTGCTTAATACGCCGCTGATTTCTGCTTCTGGATATGGTGCTAACGTTAAGTTGACGGCCATCCCTGCGGCGAGTTGCGCCGCATCATGTTCACTGACACTGCCTTTGAAAATCATGTCATTCATATCGGCAATCGACATCATTTCAGTTGCCGCTTGGCTTGAGGCAGTGGAAATGATCGGCTCTCCTACTTCCACTTTTAGGTTTAAAATGGTGCCATCAATGGGGGCGACGAGTGTGGACGTGAGTTTCGAATCGCCAACCGATGCTTCACCGCTGCGGATCAGCTCAAGGTTCTGCCTTTTTTGTTGCACTTCGGCTTGTTTTGATTTCAGCTCTGATTTTGCTTGGATTAGCTCACCGTAGTTTTCCGGCACAATCTTTTGTTCAACTAATTGCTGCAAGTTTGCCAGCGTCTGTTTGGCGGAATCTAAGCTCGCCTCACTTTGCATTAAAGCGGTGGTTGCGTCGGTTAACGCTTGCGGTGTTGGATTTGGGCGCACTTTGATCAAAGGCGTGCCCAAGGTCACTTGTTCACCGACCCGATGATAAATTTCACCGACAATCCCCTCAATTTGCGATTTTATAGATACCGAGTGAGCTGGCACGATTTGGCCAACAGCGATTGCCTGTTTGGCAATATTTCCCTGTTCGACCGTCAGAGTGGGGAAAGCCGAGAGAGATTCATTGCTATTGGTAGTTAGGTAATAGCCCCCGCTGATTAAGGCGGCGCTAATTACCGCGATGGCCCAACGCTTTTTCATGAACAATTCCATATCAAGGAGAAAATAAACAATGGTGGTATGACTTGAGTGTCATCAGAAGGTTCCTTCATGCTATAGAAGTAGCGCATAAAAACCTGTATTGATTTGTCATGATAATGTCAGCTAGAAATAGCAAATAGCAAATAGCAAATAGCAAATAGCAAATAGCAAACAGCATGCAGTTGTCTGTTCTGATGAAAAGGGCGATCATTGACCGCCCTGATGGTAATAGTAGAAATGGGGTGTAGCGTAGAAAGGATCCGAGAGGAATTTAGCGCTTATTACGCAAATAACGTTTACGACGCTCTACTTTTTTGGCTGCTTTTTCCTCGGCTTCTCTGGCCGCTCGTTCTTCCACTTCCACTAACTCTTTGGTGATCATTTCAGGGCGTTCAAGAGTAATTTGGCCGAGAATACCTTGGCGCAATTCATGCAGTAGGATCTCCGAAGCTTTGTGCAGATCAATGCGGCCACCGGGGCGCAGAGCACCACGTTTGCGGCCAATTTCTTCCATCCATTCCACGTCAGATTGAGGTAGCTCATCGATTTGATAACGCTCTTGCAAACGCTCAGGATAAGCTTGCGCTAAATACTCAACAGTATAAAAGGCTACATCCTCATATTCCATTGCAGTATCTTTTACCGCGCCAGTAGCAGCTAGGCGAAAGCCACTGTGTGGGTTTTCCACTTTAGGCCATAAAATTCCCGGAGTATCGGACAGCACAATGCCATTTTGCAAATTGATACGTTGTTGGCGGCGAGTAACGGCGGGTTGGTTACCTGTTTGAGCCACAGCGCGACCAGCTAACGTATTGATGATGGTTGATTTACCTACGTTCGGGATACCCATGATCATGGTGCGAATATTTTTCCCCACTTCTTCACGATGTGGTGCCAACTTACGGCAAAGCTCCATGATTTTATGCACTTCTTGAGGGTTAGACGTGGTTACCGCCATTGCTTTCACCCCTTGTTCTTTCTCAAAATGGTCGATCCACAATTGCGTCATTTCAGGGTCTGCTAGGTCACGTTTATTGAGTACCTTCACACACGGTTTATTACCACGCAAATGGGAGATAAGTGGATTCTCGCTGCTAAACGGGATACGAGCGTCCAACACTTCGATAATCACATCAACTTGCGGAATGACCTCTTCGATCTCCTTACGTGCTTTATGCATGTGCCCCGGAAACCATTGAATTGTGTTGTTAACCATTTGAAAACTGCCTTTTAATGTAAAAATTCTGCTGGTGGAGGAAGAGAGTTTTTATTGATGTTTATGAGAATCATCAACAAGGTTTACTGATAACCACCGCAGTTTTAGATGTGACGATGTTAACATTTAATTGGCGAGGCTGGAATCTAAGCTGTGCGGTGAACTTTACATGTTCTCTCAATGGTGAGATGGCTTAGGATTGACGACGCTCGTGAAGTTACATCTCTTGTTGGTGAGAGAGCACTGAACCGAGCAAAAATTCGGTCAGATCGTGCTTGGTTAAGCAAGTTTTTGCCCAGCGGAGCAATTTATTGCTCAAATAGTCAAAAAGCCAAAGTTAACCTATTGAAATATAATAATTTAACACTGGCATTGCTTTTGCTTAGTGAGGCATTACATTATGCGATGTGATTCACGAAAAAGGACCAAACCATGCCAGCCGCTCTTCGAATCATTTCTTACCAAGCGTTATTAAACGCAGAGCAAGCCCATATGCCAGCCGTAAGATTGTGTTCTACGCAGGGGAAACCGTCATGATCCTCTCTTGGTTTCAACAGCAGCAAAATCATCGCTATTGGTTAGTTGATCGCAAGCTTCACAAGCAGGCTTTACAGCAAAATGGGGGCTTTGGATTTGAAGAAGCCGTGCCTCTGTTTTATGGTGCAATGTTTACTGAGGTGATGCCACTCTCTCCATGGTTAATCCCTGTTTCTGAATCGATATTGTCGCTCCCTGAAGCGTTACTTGAACAGGGTATTGGGCTGTCAAGCCATGCCGTGGGTGATGAAGTTTTGCAGCATCTTCGCAGTTTATTAATTGCCGGATTAGAAGGCGAGGAAGTGATGTTTCGCTTTTACGATAGGTCGGTCATTATTGCTATGTTAGCGCAAATGGACCAATCAGAAGTGAACCAGTTTTTGGGTAATATCAATCAATTGGCTGCATTAGATAATGGTGGCCAAGGCCACTTAGTCACGTTTGACAACACCTCGCACGCGCCATTTAATGCTCAGCAAGGCTCTTGGTGGGTAATAAAAGCGCATCATCTTGATAAACAAGAGAACTTACCTTTGTTAAAAGCTAACCTTGAATCTTGGTTATGGCAGCATTTCCCCAAGGCAATGGACCAGCACTTAACCCAAGGGCGTGATATCGCTTCCATGCTCACACCGTTTCTCTCTGCTGCTGAACAAACCTTAACGTATCGTGTGATGAGCGCGGCCATCGCGGCGATCATGGGCAACGAATACTTGGCTCAGCCTAGCATGATAGAACTGATCAAAGACAATCAAAATGAAGAGATTAAATACGCTCTGCATGCCTTAAGTCGCCAATTACAACATGAGGGATAATCATGGATTCATTTAACCATTGCGTGCAGTGCAACCCCGAGAAAAACTGGTTGGAACTGGAGTTCATGAGTGAAAACGATGAACCGATTGATGGCCTTGCCGTCACCATTACGAACAAAATTACCTCCAACACACACACGCAAACCACCAGCGCTGGTAAAGTATTATTTGCAAATATTGCCGCAGGTGAATGGCGCGCTTCCGTCAGCCAAGCCTCTTTGTTAAGTGAAGTCGAAAAGTACGCCAGCCGTAAAGAAGGGCAAGAGTCGCCAGTGAAAATCCGTGCATCGGCAGAGCTAGATGCTGCTGAGCAAAACCCGAAACGGTATCACAGCACCACCATAGGTGATTTTTGGGATGAAGCCCCGCAAGATGAGTTTTTGCAAGAGCATCATAAAGGGATAGATACCAATGCCTCTGCGGAAAAAGCAGGGTTCAGCCTTAGCCACAACCAAAGTTACGTTTTCGAAATCAAAGCACTGCGCAGTTATATGCCAGTGATTATTGATACCGATGAATTTAGTTTGGTGAATAGTTATACCTTTGCGTTGTTATCGAAATTGGCTTATGCGACTAACGATTTTAATAGGGATGATGGTAAGACAACAGATAATCAGGGTGCGATTAGTACGGTAATTTCTCAGTTAAAGCGCAAAGAAAGACCAACTTATTCTGGGGATTTACAGGCGAAATGGCTACTAGAAGAGATACCATACAGCAGAGCTTTAAGTGCTCAATATTATGCTGAGGATGATGTTGGCAGTGAAGGTTACATCATCTTTAACGATGAATTGGCGATTATAGGTGTGAGAGGTACAGAGCCTTATTTCCAGAGTAAGAAACCACCTGTTGACAACACGAAATTTAAAATTATAAAAGCGGCTTCAGGTATGGCGGCTGTGATTGCGGATAAGATAGAAAGTGCTACCGATTCACCAGGAATGAAAGACCTTATTATAACGGACCTTGATGCTGCGCAAATCGCCCCCGAAGAGTTTGGTGGAACGTATATCCATCGGGGGTTTTACCAATATACGATGGCTTTGTTATCTTTGATGGAGAAAGATCTAGGACTACATAAAATAAAAAAATTCTACTGTTGTGGCCATAGCTTAGGGGGCGCTGGTGCATTACTTCTAAGCGCATTGATTAAAGATAGCTATCATCCCCCAGTATTGCGTTTATATACATATGGAATGCCACGTACAGGAACGCGCAGTTTTGTTACTCGGTATCAGAATATTCTGCATTATCGTCATGTTAATAACCATGATTTGGTTGCTCAAATCCCCATGACATGGGCAAATACCGATCTTACAGAGGGACTCGATAAATGGGATGTATTTAGTAGTGGTATAACATTGATTAAAAAAATGCTTACCGATAACGACGATGATAATTATCTCCACCATGGTCATTTATCGCAGTTATTAACTTATAATGATTCTGACCAGATTTTACTGACGCCAAGGCAAACACAAATCACTATGCTAGATCTGGCAAAATTAGCCAGTAATGATTCTGTTACTTTGGTAAATAGCTTATCCGATGCTTCAATTGCAGAGCATGGAATGGAATATTATATCCCTAATTTGTGGCAACAAATGTATTCTTTAAGTAATGAAACTTTAATGGTGCATTACCAGCAAGCGATATCAGCTCTCGATCAAGAAATTGCTACTTTACAGCAAAATTATCTCACCGTTAAACAAACTTGGGCCGAATCTTTAGGAAATGCTACACCAGCGTTGAGCATCGGACGTTTGATGAATGAGATTAATTCTATAAATAAACTAATGGAAAATCGCAATAAAATAAGAGGAGAGCTCAAGCAGATAGTCTTTGACCCTCAGCGCTTACCACTAGCGAAGTTATTAATAGCGCAAAAAACATTGCCTGATGAAATTAAGGAACAACTACAATGAAGTTATTGAATAACCTCGCAATGAAAAAGCGAATATTAATTATTGTACTATTCATCGCATTATTTCTCCTTGGGTATGATTATTACCATACTTCTCAACCGAATATTTGGGGTGATGAACCTGATGAGTCCTATATTACTATATCAGGCAAAAAGCCTATAGATGCTTATTTAGAAGTTTGGACTCATTTTTGGGTGACAGGAGATGAGTGTGAGGCTTATTCCTACGATTTATTTGGTCAAAAAGCTCATAAAGGAGGAAAGATAAGTCAGAAAATTACGCATGATTTTGCTAAAGATGGTTCAAATTTTGAATTTAGAATTCCTTACCAAACGTATAAGAATTCACAAAATTGTATAGTGGAATTAAGAGACTTTTCCATACAAGCTCATAATGATTTTGATACTGTAGGTTTTGCTCAGTTGCGATTTTCTCCGGCAGGCAGAGAATATTACAATCGAGAGGTTGAGCTAAAC
>NZ_CAWNIB010000313.1:0-13794 GCF_963874405.1 Vibrio sp. V08_P9A1T1 | reverse complement strand
TTAGAAAGTGAGATGTTGCACCACAACTCGATAAACTTGATAATGCGCTCGTTTGCTGGCTGCTAGAAATACATTATTCATTTTCTAGAGCAAATGATGACATGGAGTTTATCGTTGAACTGGAAAAGGTTAATTCAAGTACAAAGCACACCGCCCTCTCAAGCGGCGCTAGCATTAGGTGTGATCAGCCTCGGGCATGCGTGGGCGCTTTATATTCCCTCGGTCGGTCTCATTATTCGCCCCTATTTAGCACTGCTCGGTGCATTATTACTGCTGCCTGTCTTGCTAAAATACCTCACCAGCTTCAAGACATTCATGGAGGACATTCGCCACCCTCTTTCCGGTAGCTTGATGGCTCCAATGAGCATGACTTTACTGATCCTAAGTGATTATCTCGCTTTAATTTCACCGATGATTGCTTATCCTATTTGGTTTACCGCGCTCTTGCTGCACTTCACCATGATGCTGCTTTTCTTCAGTTTTCAGGCCATGAACTTTAAAATCAGCCATATTGTACCAAGCTGGTTTCTTTATCCGGTTGGGTTAATCAGTAGCTCGCTCGCTGGCACGCAATTTGGCCACACTGTCTTTTCAGAAACACTCGTCTCTGTCTGTATCGCTATCTATTTTTTTATGCTGCCATTGGTGTTATATCGTTTGGTGTTTGCTGGAATGTTACCTAAACGCGCACGCCCAACACTCGCCATTATGGCTGCTCCTATTAACCTCACCCTCGCGACGTATTTGGTCAACTTCCCTCATCCTGATCCAATATTAACAGGCGCACTGGCTGGCATTGCCATCACCATGACACTGCTTATTTACCTTTGCTATATCCGTCTGCTCAGGCTCAAGTTTCAACCGTCTATTGCTGCTGTGACCTTCCCTTCTGTCATCAGTGCTATCGCCATGCATCGTTTAACCACCTTCTTTGAAGGACAGTACCCGCAATGGCACTGGTTACATCAATTTGGGTTATTTGAATTGACTATTGCTACTTTCTTAGTCGTTTGGGTTTCTATTGGTTATATAAAAATGTATTGGCCTGAATTATTTGCTAATAAATAAAAACCTAATATTTATCTTTAATTAAAAATTAATTAGGGCTGGATAAGCCTAGGCAATGACGAACAATATAAAAGACACTATACCTTAATTTGCAATAGCAGCCAAAATAATAAAAACTCACTCGTGACAATTTTAAATTAATATTCAATATATCCTTTGTCAGCTGGCATTTAATTAAAAACATATAAAGGATATAACCATGAATTCACGTAAGTGGAAACACGAACTACCGGCTTCTATACAATCTAGAATTGACTATTTTATCAATGATTTGATTAATGCAAATGCTAACGGAAAACACCTAGTCCTGGGGAAAAGGCCAACAAAAAACGATATAGTGTTACAAAGTAATGATTATTTAAGCTTGGCTGATCATCCATTAATTAAAGCACGGTTGAAAAACGCCATCGATAAAACACATGATAGTGTTTTTATGTCCGCTATTTTTCTACAAGATGAAGAGTCTAAACCTTCATTAGAAACGAAATTTGCAGAATTTGTAGGCTTTGATAGTTGCCTTCTTTCTCAATCAGGATGGAATGCTAATACAGCCTTGTTGCAAGCTGTGTGCGGGCCACAAAGTAACGTCTACATTGACTTTTTTGCTCACATGTCAATGTGGGAAGGTGCTCGTTATGCTAATGCCAATATTCACCCATTCATGCACAATAATTGTGAGCATTTACAAAAACTGATCGCTCGACACGGCCCAGGGCTCATCGTGGTTGATTCGATTTACAGCACTATCGGTACGATTGCACCACTCACCGATTTGGTCACTATCGCCAAAGAGTATGGATGCGCCATTTTAGTTGATGAGTCGCATTCACTTGGCACACATGGCGAAAAAGGTGCAGGACTTGTCAGTGAATTAGGGTTAACTGCAGAGGTTGACTTTATTACAGCTAGCCTTGCGAAAACGTTCGCGTATCGCGCTGGCGCTATTTGGGCGAATAATAATGTGAATCACTGTATCCCTTTTGTGGGTTATCCCGCTATTTTTAGTTCAACTATTTTGCCTTATGAAGTCGAAGCGTTAGAAGCGACATTGGACATTATCAAATCAGCCGATTCTAAAAGAACTCAGTTGCACCGCAATGCACACACACTGCGTCGGGGACTAAATAGTATAGGGCTAAGCGTACGAAGTGAGTCCCAAATCATAGCGCTAGAAACCGGAGATGAACGAAATACAGAAAAAGTTCGCGATTATTTAGAAGAGAATCAAATATTTGGTGCTGTTTTTTGCAGGCCTGCCACTTCAAAGAATAAAAACATTATTCGGCTTTCGTTAAATAGTAATGTCACTGACTCACAAATTGACACCATATTAACCGTGTGTGAAAGGGCCAAAAATGATAGCAGTCTCTATTTCAAGTAAGTCACGCATCGACATACTAAACCAATGATACAATCTCAAATAAGAAGGATAAGGTAAGGAATAACCCTAGGGTTTACCTAGGGTTATTAAATCCAGTGACTTAATTTTTTTAACAATAGCGTTTTATCCGCTGGTTTTAAAACGTAATCATTCATTCCTGATGTACGGATTTTTTCTATCGTTGAAGGGCTATTGTCACCCGTATGCCCAATAATAGGCACTTTACTGTAAGAAGCGGTGGATGAACGGATAGATAAAGTGGCCGAAATACCATCCATAATCGGCATTTCAATATCCATTAACACCAAGTCAATTGAATTATTGGCCAACATTTGTAATGCTAATTCCCCATCGCTCGCTTGCAGTACTTCATACCCTTGCTTTTCTAGCAGCAGAGCGGTGAAGCTACGTAAGGAGTGGTTATCATCGACCAACAAAATTCGTTTTTCATAATCATATTGTTTTAATGGGATAACATTTTTATCGGCAATAAGCTCTTCCGTTTCAAAGAGTAGTTCATCAATAATCGCCGATCCATCCAATAACAATTTGTGCTTTTCAATTGGGTAAATGGTTAAATGACGCTCCATCGTCAGCGCGTAACGCTGATTTTGGTCATATAAATAGCAAACTTTTGCTTGTGTAAAATGCAGTTTAGGTTCCAGTTTGGTTAAGTAATCCGGCGTTTCATCCAACGTTTGCAGATCCACAAAGATCAGATCAAACTCAAATTCAAACTCTTCTCGACGCAAAGCACTCTCAGGCTCTAAGACATTAAGCTGGAAACCAAGATAGAACGATTTCTCACTGAGATAACGATTCACTATGCTCGTTTTGCCAATATAAAGCAGAGATTTCGCCTTCATTAGATCGAGTTTAATATTAGCGACGGCTTGCGAATCATACTCGGGAAACGTTAAAGTAAACTCCGTCCACTCTCCAAGTTCAGAACGGCAGATAATATCCCCTCCAAAAGCATGCATTACTTTACGGCAAAAGGGTAACCCCAGACCATAGCTGCCATTTTTACCGAAGGTATAAAAGTCTTTAAAAATATCGTCCAGCAAATGAGGTTCAATACCAACACCATTGTCTTTCACTGTAATTTGGTGGCAATTCTCACTTGATTTCAAGGTGATATGGATATTAAACATATCGTTATTTTGATAGTAGAACGCATTCTTGAGTAGATTGTAGAGCACGTATTTTAACAGTGTACTGCTGCCTAAAAAATCAAAGTCATCCACCACCTTAAGAGTCACTGCCTGCCTGTCTTCTGGTCTTTTATAAGAAAAACTGCGCAGTGCCTCTTCTATAACAGGCTTTACAGCATGCTTTTTAAAGGTCGATGTTGAGACCCTATTTTGATCAATCGAGGTTAACAGCAAATCAATGGTCTCATTACCGGAGCGAATGACTTCATCAGCATCTCTTAATAGCCCAGCAATCAGCTCTAAATCTTTAGACGGTAGCGTATAAGATTCTGATTTGGATGCCGTAGGATTGGGCAATACTGAACCCATTACTTCAATTGACGCTTTTAACGCACTTAATGGATTTCTCATTTCATGCGCAATCCCTGCGCCAAAAGACTTGGCAATCGACACCTTCGCTTCATGTTCAATTTGGTTACGAAAATAGAACAGGTTGCCAAAAATGTAAGTAAATAGAAAAATCGGTACGTATGGCCATTCCACCATCACTCGCAGTTCCGCGTCCATTACGCCATAAGTCACAAAGTAAGCACATGCTAATGCAATGGCGGCTTGAATCAGCATAACTTTTGTTTCGTGGACTAAGAGGATATGGAGGAAAATAGACGCCATGAACGACATCGCCCAGATCGTTGACCAATCGTTCATCAGCATCATGTAGCCAAAAAAGAATGGCAAACAAAATCCTATTGAAAACAAGTAATAGTAAGGTAAGTAGTGCTGTAAATGTTTCGGCGTTGAATTGCGAAAAATAATCCCCGCAAATAAAATGGCGCAAATCGCCCGTAACTCCATACTTTCATAAGGTTGTGGAAAGAGATAAGTCCACACGTAATAATAAAGGGGAAAACCAATGAACCCCATCCATCCCACAAGGGTGAGGTTCGGCTCAGCGTACTGGTATATTTTTTTTACTACGTCCATGTAACCTTACCAAACTGATACATTCATTTTTATAATCATAATTGTGCATAACCTGATTGCGCATAACCTGTTTTTTTGAAAGCGTCGAAGTCAGTTACACTCATCACGCCATACCTATTAATAACTAGCACAAGATAGACCACATTCCCATTCATTATGCAACAAGTCTTATTGAGCTGCCGTTATTTCTCGCCACATCGACATCAATGCGTAAGGCTATTTGCTCTTTCAGCTCGCTCACGTGAGAAATGATGCCGATCGTTCGGCCTCCTTGTTGTAAGTCGACAAGGGTTTGAATCGCCAAGTCCAATGACTCAGGATCTAAACTGCCAAAACCTTCATCGATGAACAGTGTATCCAGTTTAATACCGCCGCTATATGATTGCACCACATCCGATAAACCCAGCGCCAATGACAACGCCGCCATAAAAGATTCACCACCAGACAAGGTCGCCACATCTCGCCATTTTCCGGTGTAACCATCTTCGACCATCAGATCAAGCCCTGAACCCACATTACCTTTGGCGCGATCTTCTTTACGCTTGAGCAGGTAACGCCCCTTACTCATGATCTGCAGCCTCATTGAGGCTTGGATCAGCACATCATCTAACAGCACGCCAAGAACAAAGCGGTGTAAACTCACTTTAGCGCCTGTTTTGCCGTTGGCGATATCGCTCAAAGTCCCAAATACTTGGTACTCTTGCTCTAAGGCTTCATTTTTTATATGTAAAATAGCGATTTTTTCTTTCACACTGGTTAAGGCATCCATTTTAGACCGTAACGTGCTCCATTGATCCAGTGCGCTTTGCTGTAACATGGCTACAGCCTCGACCGCGCTTGCATACTCAGCAAGATTGGGCTCACTTTTTTCACTCAGCTCACTGGCTAATGTTTGAAGCTGGGCGTTTAACGTCGTACTTCTTTCGTCAAATTGTTTGATCTGCTTTTCAAGCTGCTCGATCTGCTGTGAAGATAAACGTGCCTGTAAATAGTGCTCAGTATCGTCGAACTGGCTCTCAATCAGCGCACTGTGCCACTGTTGCTGTGACTGCGTAAACGCATTTTGCCAATGAATCTGGTGTTCGACCGCCGCCGCCAACGCCGCTTTCGCACCAGAAAAATCAGCGTTCGCTTGATTGAAGCGCGCTTTGGTTTCCGCATCTAAATGGTTGAGATTGGCTAATTGCAGCTCTAACTGGGTTAAAGATTGGTGCAAATGCAAACTGTCTTGATACAACTCCGGGATCCCTTGGCTTAAGGCAGAAACTTCGGTCTGCTCTTTGGCAACCGTCAGGGTGGCTTGTTCGACTTTATGCTGCTGCGTTTCAGCATTTTGCTTAGCTTGTGCTAACTGCAATTCTAATTTTGCCAATTGTTGAGCTAATTGCTCTGGATTGAGCGATTCAAGATGAGCAATGGAATGTTCAAGATCGCTTTGAGCTTGCTGCAGTTGCACTAAACTTTGCGTATTTCCAGATAATGACTCCCTCAAACTTGCCATCTCTTGCTCAAGCCGTGCGTATTGGGTCTCTCGCAGTTGTTGCTGTTTTAGCGTTTCTTGCTCTGTGGCCAGTTTGTTTTGCTGTATCGCTCTCGCCTGCTGCACTTGCGCCTTAGTCACCGTTTCTCCGGTATAACGCGCTAATTTAGGATGATCGCAACTGCCACACACCGGGCACTCGTTGCCTTGCTCCAAGGTTCGGGCCAGCTCGGCGGCTTGGTTGGTGTGCCAAATCAGCTCTAATTTATCGGCTTGCTGTTTCGCGTCCAACGTTGCGTGCTGTGCCAAATCAAACTGCTGCTGACTATAGCTCAGTGCAGCTTGCTCTGTGGCTAAACGCTGTTCAAGCTGCTGCAGCTTTAATAAGCGATCAATCTGCTGTTTGATGGTTTCAAGCTCTAAGCGCTGTCCTTTTAACTCAGCCAACTGCTGGCTAACTCTTTCGCACTCTTGACGCTTAAGCATAATTTGCTGCTCAAACTGCTCAACAGCGGTGCGCAAGTTGTGGCGATTTTGCGTCGCGAGCTCCACTTCACGTAAGGCTTGTTGCAGCGCTTTTTGATGATGCTCCCGTTCAACAAGCTTAGTTTTGATTAGGTTTAAGTCATAAATTTGTTGCATCAGATTCGGCACTATTTTGACTTTTTCTGCCGCGTCTTCTTGAGCCGCTTTAGCTTGTTGCCACTGCTGTTGTGACTGTGTAAGCGCTTGTTCTTTTTCGACTTTTGCTTGGTTGGCCGCTTCTAACTGACGTTGTGACGATTGTAATTCGTAATAGGGTGAATCTAAGCGCGTAGCTTGCAAGGCTTGATGCCTTTGAGCTTTTACCGCATCGATGACTGACGATTGTGCATCGTGATCGGCTTTAAGTTGCACGAGTTGACGCTGCTCTTGAAATTGTTTAGCAAGGGTTTGCGCCGCCTTTTGCTCGCTGCTCGCTGCATCAAACCTTTGCTGGGCATCTAGATACGCTGCGTGAGCGGCCGTCAATTGCGGTGACAGCTCAGCAATGCACGTTTCAAGGTGTGACTCGCTAGTTGCGTTCACGACGTCCAATGCGCCTTTAATTTGGTGATCAAATTCTTCTTTCGCTTTGCGGATCCCCGCCGCTTTCTCAAACAGCGCTCGTTCAATTTGGCTATAAATGTGGGTTTGAAACAACTGACCAAAGATTTGCTCCCGCTCTTTGGAGTTGGCAGTCAGTAATTCACGAAATTTCCCTTGGGGGATGACCATCACTTGGCGAAACTGTTTTACATCTAAACCGACCAATTCCACCATTGCTTTACCGACGGGATTGGGTTTGTTAGCAAGCAATTTCATTTCGCCATCGACCCATTCAAACAAGCTCGCGGCATGGAATTTTTTTGTTGAGCCTTCACCGCGTTTTTTCGGCACTTCTTGGTCGGGCGAGCGATCAACTTGGTAGATTCGCCCGCCAAGCTCAAACTGGTAGCTGATTTCGGTGAGCGTGTGCGGGTCCGCGTAGTCGCAGCGCATTTGATCACCAGTACGCTCACTGCCTGTCGTTTCACCATACAAAGCGTAGCAAATGGCATCGAGCAGTGAACTTTTGCCCGCTCCGGTTGGACCATTAATCAAAAATAGCGGCGAGGCTCCCAAGGCGGTAAAATCCACCACTTCTTTATGAGCAAAGGGGCCAAATGCTTGCAGAGTCAATTGTATTGGACGCATTAGACTTGGGCTCCCGGCTTTAGTGCTTGAATGACGTCGATCACCGCTTGCTCTTGCGCTGCGGTTAACGCTTCTTGCTTAGCTTCTAAGAAAAAATCGCGGAACATATCCACCTCACCGCGTGCCAAACGTGCACGCCCCATTGCTTGATCAACTCCCACCAACATGCCCGGTTTTTCTAAATGCAGTACGTTGGGGTAGGATTGACGCAGTTTTTCCATCGGGTCCAGTATCGCGTGTTTGTCGGTAAGACGAACCAACAGATAATCGTGGTTGTGTGGGTCTGTTTTGCCTTGCTCTATGATCTCCAGCAACTCACCTTCAATAATACGCATGCTATGAGGAGCAGTCAGTGGCACATGCGTGGCGCTGGCAAAACCTTGTTCATCAAATTCAACCAAGGTCGCTCCTTTCTTGTGGTGCTGCTCTGAAAAGCTGTATTTCATTAGAGAGCCAGAGTAACGGATATACTCTTCCCCCTTTTTCTGCGGTTGGTGCAGATGGCCGAGCGCAACATAATCAAAAGGTACAAAGTGTTGATGACTGACACGATCAGAGCCGCCAATGGACAAAGGACGTTCAGAGTCAGATTCGATAGCGCCATCAACAAAGCAGTGGCCAATCATAACGTGACGTTGTGACGGATTCCACTGCGATATAATCTTCTCAATAAGGTATTGATGGGCTTCATCATGACTGGTTACGGACTCTCCAAAGTGGTGGCGAACGACTTCAGGGTCGTTATAAGGCATACCATAAAATGCCACTTCACCAGCAGTGGCTGATTTTAGCACCACAGGCTGCATCATCTGTTCAAAATTGCTAATAATGTGCAAGCCCGAGTGTTGCATCTGCTTGGCCGCAAAGCCTAAACGCTTCGCCCCGTCGTGGTTACCGGGGATCATAATTAAGGGGATGGAAAGCTCGTTGCACACGCGGTTGACTATATCATCCATCAATTCAATGGCTGCAGTCGGTGGGACTGAACGATCGTAGATATCTCCGGCGACGATTAAAGCATCCACCCGATTACACTGCAGATACTCAATCAACTGATTGAGTACTGCGCGCTGATCATCCAATAAAGAAACGTTGTGAAATTGTCGACCGAGATGCCAGTCAGAGGTGTGAAGAAACTTCATTCCAACCCTAAAAATATCGAAAATCAAAGTGCTTCATAATACGCGATTAACCAAGAAAAGCGACGTAAGATCGAGAAAAACACCACTTCATCGAAAAAATTGACGGCTGAAACGACTTATATTAGTTGCGGAATATGCTTAGACCTTCAACAAAAAATGGAAGGCCTAATACTGCTCCACTAAGACTGTACCGATAAGTTCGCCTTAACTCTCTGCTTGCTCGTAAAAATAATCAGCAGACGCTGTAACCCAATAAAACTAAACAATAAAATTCCAATGATAATTTTTGTCCACCACGAGCTAAGCGACCCATCGAAGGTGATGTAGGTTTGGATAAGTCCTTGTATCAGCACGCCAAACATCGAGCCAAATACAGTTCCAACCCCTCCTGAAAGTAGTGTCCCGCCAATAACAACCGCAGCGATTGCATCCAACTCAACGCCAACAGCGGCTAGTGGATAACCTGCAGATGTGTAGATAGAAAATACGACACCAGCAATACTCGCAATGAGGGTCGATAACGTATAGATACCGATCGTCGTTTGCTTCACGGGTACACCCATCAACTCCGCAGAAGTAGTGTTACCTCCAATCGCATACACATTATTGCCAAAACGCGTACGGTGAGCGATCAGCATGCCTGCGGCGACCACCACTAACATGATGACAGCAAGTAAACTTAATCGGCCTCCCCCTACCACCTTCCATGACATACGTGACAAAGAATGAAACACGGGGTGATCAATCGGTAATGATTGCTCAGACATTAAAAAACTGGCACCGCGTAAGAAAAACATTCCGGCAAGAGTAATGATGAATGCTGGAATTTTCAGGGTGTGGATCAGCCAGCCCATCATCGCTCCAAATAGAGCGCCTAACATTAAAACAGCAGGAATAGCAATGGCTGGTGCAACGTACCATTCACCAATCATCTTGGCTAACAACACCCCAGTGAATGCGATGACTGATCCCACCGACAAATCAATTCCGCCGGAGAGGATAACAAAAGTCATACCCACGGCAATAATTCCCAAAAAAGCATTGTCAGTCAGTATGTTACAAATGATACGAGTCGAGAGAAATGTCGGGTATTCAAATAAACAAACCAAATAACCCAGCACAAACACCATAATAGTGATAACTAAAGGTAAGTTCCGTTTAAACATGATGCGATCTCCCTTTGATAAACTGTACTAACGCAGGGGACTGGATCACTAGCACGACAAGCACCACAATTGCTTTCACAATTAGGTTCCACTGCGGTTGGTAGCCTGAGAGTAAAATACCCGTGTTGACACCTTGAATAATGAGGGTGCCCACAATGGCTAAAAACAGATTAAAACGCCCACCCATTAACGACGTGCCGCCAATAACGACGGCTAAGATGGCGTCCATCTCTAACCATAAGCCCGCATTATTGGCGTCTGCCCCACGGATGTCGGCCGTAACGATAATACCTGCAATGGCGGCCATAATACCGCTAATGACATAAGTACTGATCACAACGAGCGGCGTATTTACACCGGAATTTTTCGCCGCACGAATATTAATGCCCACCGCTTCAATAAACAGACCGAGTGCACTTTTTTTCGTTAATAACCAAATACCGAGTGCGGCGACGATGGTGATGATTACTGGTGTCGGGAGTAATAACCAAGAGCCACTGCCGATCCACGATAGCGCTTCATTATTGAAGGTGATGATCTGCCCTTCAGTGATGAGCTGTGCAATACCGCGGCCAGCCACCATTAAGATCAAAGTGGCGACTATGGGTTGGATTTTGAAAATAGCAACGAGAAATCCATTCCATAAGCCACAAAGTGCGCCAACGCAAACAGCAGAGAACAGCATCAACGGTACCCCAAAAGTGCCGTGAGCGGCCATGCTGGCCAAAGTCGCACCGCTGATCGCCATGACCGCTCCTACCGAAAGGTCAATGCCTCCGGTCGCGATCACCAACGTCATTCCAATACTAAGTAAAGCCACTGGTGCACAGCGATTGAGGATATCAATCACGCTCCCAAACAGCCGCCCATCTTGGATATTAATGGAAAAAAAGTTATCGGCCACAATCGCGTTGACCAGTAGCACAATCACTAACGCCACAATCTGCGGCGACCCTGTCGGCATTTTTATTTTCCATCGATTTGCCTGATCGACAGGTTTGATAACTGACATCGTCATACTGACCCTCACATCGCAATGGCATTCATAATGGCAGGAACGGAGAGATCAGCAGTCGGGATCTCAGCGACTTGTTTTCGGTCTTTCAGTACAATAACGCGATCGGCATAGCCGACTAACTCTTCTAATTCTGACGAAATGACTAACATTGCTAATCCATTTGCACATAGTGATTCAATTAATCGAATAATCTCTGCGTGAGCACCAACGTCGATACCACGTGTCGGCTCATCAAGGATCAAAAATTGCGGTTTGGTCAGTAGCCAACGAGCGAGCAAAACCTTCTGCTGGTTGCCCCCAGAAAGAAACTGAATCGGCTGCTCAGCCGTAGGCGTTTTTATGTCGAGCTGACGAATGAAACGCTGCGCAATCTCTTTTTGCTCTTGTTTAGAGAGCGGGCTAAACCAACCACGCTGAGCTTGCAGCGCCAAAATAATGTTTTCACGGACAGAGGCTGACGCGATAATGCCATCGGTTTTTCGATCCTCAGGACAAAAACCAAAGCCATTTAATGATGCTTGCCGAGCAGAGCGAACTTTTGCAGGTTTACCATCCACAGTGCAATAACCAGCATCAGTAGGAATAATACCAAATATCACTTGTGCCATTTCCGTACGTCCTGAACCCAACAGACCCGCTAACCCGACAATTTCACCTCGGTGAACTTCTAAGAAAAACGGGTCAATCGTGCCTTTTTTGCCATAGTTATCAAAACTGACCAAAGGGCTATCACTTAAGCGCGTTTTACCCGCACGGTGTAGTGCATTGTCCTCTAGATCGCGACCAAGCATCATTTTGATTAGTTCTATCTGGCTCAATTCAGCCGTCATTTTCGTCCCGACCAGCTCACCATTACGTAGAACAGTGATGCGATCACTCACTTGATAAACTTGATCGAGAAAATGAGTAATAAAAACCAACCCCATCCCTTGGCTTTTTAGCCGACGCATAATGGTAAAAAGCATTTCAACTTCATGCGAATCCAAACTGGCGGTAGGTTCATCAAGAATCAAGATCTTGGCTGAGAGCGACACAGCACGAGCAATCGCAACAATTTGCTGCATCGCAACAGAATATTGGTTCAGAGGCAAACTCACATCGATGTCAAAGCCGTAACTTTTCATCATTTGCTTTGCTTGCAACACCATATTGCTACGATCGAGAAGACCGTATTTCTTCAGTTCACGGCCAATAAAAAGGTTATCAACAATGGACATGTTGGGCAGCAAATTGACTTCTTGGTACACAGTACCGATACCTAAATTTTGTGCATGTGCGGTACTTTGAGGCGAAATCATCTCTCCATCTAAGCAGATCTGCCCCTCATCGCGCTGGTAGACCCCAGTTAACGTTTTGACCAACGTTGACTTCCCTGCACCATTCTCACCGAGCAACGCCATGATCTCGCCACGCCTCAGTGTAAAGTCGACATTAAATAATGCTCTAACCCCAGGAAATTCTTTCGTTATCCCTTTAGCATCCAATAATACATGTTCATCTTGACTGTATGACATAATTGCACCGCAAGTCATCTCACCATATTTCTTACATCAACACTCCCCAACACATGTTTTATATAATAGAGAAATATGATGAGACTTTATTTAAGGTAAATTCAAATTAAACAACAGTGATTAATAACCCATATCTTTTTTGAGTGCCAATTCGGTTTTAGCACTATCTGGCAGGAACAATTTAGACTCAGTAACAATATGTTTAGGAGGCAGAGTGCCATTATTTAGATAGTCATGTAATGCATCAAAAGCCGGGCCGGCCATATTAGGTGTTAATTCAACTGACGCATTCGACTCACCAGACATCATCGCTTTAAATATATCTGGCACACCATCAATTGAGACAATTTTAATATCTACCCCTGGTTTTAACCCAGCTTCTTTGATAGCTTGAATAGCACCGATCGCCATATCATCATTATGAGCGTAGACAGCACAAATATTCTTACCGTTACTTTCAGCCTTGATGAAGCTTTCCATCACTTCTTTGCCTTTACTGCGAGTAAACTCGCCCGATTGAGTGCGTATAATTTTTAGGTTGTCTGCCTTATTCACTACATTGAGAAAGCCCTGCTTACGATCTAAGGCCACACTCGCTCCAACCGTTCCTTGCAGTTCAACGATATGACATGGCTTTCCAGCTTGTACCTCTTTCAACCAATTACCAGCGACTTCACCTTCATGAACACTGTCCGCGGCTACCGATGTCATGTAGAGAGAATCGTCGTTCACTGTGATGCCTCTATCCAATAAAAACACCGGAATCTTGGCCTCTCTTGCTTCTTCCAGCACTGGTCCCCAGCCGGTTTGCACAACGGGCGCGATAAAAATCGCGTCAACACCTTGAGCGATAAACGATCGAACCGCCTTGATCTGGTTCTCTTGTTTTTGCTGTGCATCGGAAATCTTCAGTATGATGCCACGTTTCTCTGCCTCTGATTTTGCCACACTTGTTTCGGCGGCCCGCCAACCTGATTCAGAACCAATTTGAGAGAATCCAACGGTGAGAGAGTTCGCATAACTTGCACCACACATCAAAATTGTGCTGATGACAGTGGCCATTTTTAATGGTTTCAACATAATTTGTCCCTTATTACTGTTGTAGAGTTTCACGTAATTTATTTTAAACATTTAACTCCCCACTTAATTTTATATTTACACGGCTCAATCG
>NZ_CAWNIB010000312.1:0-13890 GCF_963874405.1 Vibrio sp. V08_P9A1T1 | reverse complement strand
GTGTACCTATGTCCAGAAGATTGCCACCATTAAACTCGCTGAAAGTGTTTGAAGCGGCAGCTCGCCAGCTGAGTTTTACTCGCGCTGCGGAAGAGCTATTTGTGACACAAGCCGCAGTCAGCCATCAAATCAAAGCGTTAGAGGAATTTTTAGGGTTAAAGCTATTTCGCCGTCGTAATCGTTCTCTGCTATTGACAGAAGAAGGGCAAAGTTACTTTCTCGACATTAAAGATATCTTCACCGCACTCTCTGAAGCCACCGATAAGGTACTAGAGCGCAGTGAGAAAGGGGCATTAACCATTAGTTTACCGCCGAGTTTTGCAATTCAGTGGCTCGTGCCGCGTCTGGCCGATTTTAACCAGCAAGAGCCGGATATTGATGTGCGTATCAAAGCGGTTGATATGGATGAAGGTTCGTTAACCGATGATGTGGATGTGGCGATTTATTATGGGCGAGGTAACTGGCCTGGTTTACGCGCGGATAAGTTGTATCAAGAGTTTTTGATCCCGCTTTGTTCTCCTTCACTGCTGTTAGGCCCTAAGCCTTTAGAAACACTGGACGATCTAACACGCCATACGCTGCTACACGATACTTCACGTAAAGATTGGAAACAGTTTGCCAAAGAGAACGATCTTGAAGGGGTGAATGTCAACCATGGCCCCATCTTTAGCCATTCGACCATGGTGCTGCAAGCGGCGGCGCATGGGCAAGGTATCGCACTGGGAAATAACGTGCTAGCTCAGCCGGAGCTGGAAGCGGGTCGCTTGATTGCGCCTTTTGACGAAGTGCTGATGACTAAAAATGCTTTCTATGTGGTCTGTCACGAGAAGCAGGCCGATATGGGGCGCATCGCCACTTTCCGTGATTGGATGCTCAAAAAAGCCAGAAGGGAACAAGAGGTATTGTTAGATGAAGAGTAAGTTATTGCTCACTATCGCGGCTTTTATGGCGGGCGTTGGTGTCGCTCTAGGAGCTTTTGCGGCGCACGGCCTAAAAGCGTATTTAACCCCTTACTTGCTTTCGGTGTTTGAAACGGGAGTGCAGTACCAATCGATTCACGCTTTAGCCATATTAGCGTGTGGTATTTTGCTGCGTTGTCGTTTGGGATCGAAAGCACAAAAATATTTTTTCATTGCGGCAATTTGCTTTATCATCGGCGTCCTTTGTTTTAGCGGCAGTCTTTACGCTTTAGCACTCACGGGCATCAAGTGGTTTGGCCCGATCACGCCATTTGGTGGCGTGTTCTTTATGCTAGGGTGGGGAGTGTTTGGCTATGCAGCACTTAATATTCAAGAGGTGGACCAGTGAAACACGTAATGCTCTATTGTCGTGCAGGCTTTGAAAAAGAGTGTGCCGGAGAGATCCAAGATAAAGCGACTAAGCTAGAGGTTTTTGGTTTTCCTCGTTTGAAAAACAATACGGGTTACGTTTTGTTTGAGTGCTATCAGGCCGGTGATGCTGATAAGCTGATTAAAGAGATCGATTTCCAATCGCTTATTTTTGCTCGTCAGATGTTTGCGGTAGCGGCGGAATTTAGCGATTTACCTAAAGATGATCGTATTTCGCCTATCTTATCTGAACTCGCCGAACTTGAGGGTTTTCCGCGTTGTGGTGACATTCGCATTGAAACGCCAGATACCAATGAAGCGAAAGAGTTGCTCAAATTTTGTCGTAAGTTTACCGTGCCATTGCGTCAAGCGTTACGTGGCAAGGGGATTCTATCTAACAAAGAGTCGGCGAAGAGACCTGTGCTACATGTCTGTTTTATTCAACCCGGCCACTGCTTCGTCGGGTATTCGTACACCAACAATAACTCGCCTTTTTTCATGGGTATTCCTCGTTTGAAATTCCCAGCCGATGCGCCAAGTCGTTCCACACTGAAGTTGGAAGAGGCTTTCCATGTGTTTATTCCTCGTGAAGAGTGGGATGAACGTTTGGCTCCGGGAATGTGGGCGGTAGACTTGGGTGCATGCCCGGGGGGCTGGACTTACCAACTGGTGAAGCGTTCGATGTTTGTTCATGCTATCGACAACGGTCTAATGGCTGAAAGTTTGATGGACACAGGACAAGTGAAACACCATGCCGAGGATGGTTTTAAATTTGAGCCGCCACGCAAGAACGTGACTTGGATTGTGTGTGACATGATTGAAAAGCCAGCTCGTGTTGCGCATTTAATGGGGCAGTGGATCCTCAAGGGTTGGGCGAAAGAAGCCATCTTCAACTTAAAGCTGCCAATGAAAGGGCGCTATGATGAAGTTTTACAAGATATTGAAAATCTAAAAGTTTTTCTGATTAAAAATGATGTAAAGTTCCGCATGCAGGCAAAGCATTTGTATCATGATCGTGAAGAGATCACAGTGCATGTCCAATGCTTGTCGAACATCTCTCCGCACTAATGCTCCAATAGGTTAATTTAACGCTCCTTTCTAGGAGCGTTTTGCTATTCTGGATGGGATACTTGCGCTGAAAAGCGAATGTCTTGCAAATTAAAACCGAGCTCTATATCGGTCTTTAGTGTGGCAATGTGTTTGCAGACTCGCGCCATATCGATCTGCTCATCAAATTTTTTACGGTATTTCTTGGCCAAATCAGCACTGGCGTAGGCCGCTTCTATGTCGGGAAATTGCGTTAATATCTCTTTTGCTGCTTTGGGACCAATGCCAGCAATGCCGGGAACTTGGCTTGAACTGATGCCCGTTAATCCCCAAAAATCGGTTAATTGGCTCGGCTTTACGCCAAATTCCTGTTCAATAAAGGGTTGATCTAACCAACGATGTTGAAAGTAGTCACGAATTTGTAAAGTGGGGGAGAGCAGTTGGCAGTAGCCTTTATCGGTTGAAATGATCGTTACTTTTTCATCGTGGCTTGCCACTTTCGTGGCTAAGGTGGCCACCAAATCATCGGCTTCATCACCTTCCGAGAGCAGTGAATCAATCCCTAATTCCCACCATGCTTGCTGAATGGCGTCTAAGCCAAGTTGCAGTGCTTCTGGCATCGGCTTCCGGTTCTGCTTATAAGTCGGCAGAAGTTGTGCTCTCCAGCCCCGGTCTTGTAAGTGATGATCAAACACGGCGATGATGTGGGTCGGTTTAGCTTCATTGATGATACGGTGCAAGGTGCGCGAGGTTGTCTCTATGGTTCTTGCCATATCGTTAGGATCGGGTTGTGCGGAGTGCACCCGACGGATCAAATTCAAAGCATCAATGATGACAAGGTGTAAAGACATAACGACCAAAAAATAAGGGCTTAATAAGCCCTTATTGTAATGATCTCACTTAATATTGCCACTCATCCCCGGCATAAGTTATTTTTGCCTTTAATGGTTAATGGTTAATGGTTAATGGTTAATGGTTATTGGTTGCAATTTTATAGCAAGGTTCATAAGCACTTCCACCGGGTAGCTTCATTCGGTGTTGTGCAACGAAGTCTTTTAGTAATAAATCCATTTTTTTCATTAATTGGGCATCGCCATCGATGATGAATGGGCCGTGACGTTCAATTTCTCGAATGCCTTCCGCTTTCACATTACCAGCAACAATGCCAGAGAAGGCGCGACGCAAGTTAGCAGCGAGTACTTCTGGTTTTTGGTTTAGGTGTAAATCCAAGTTGGCCATACTGTCGTGAGTCGGTTCAAAAGGCAGTTGGAACTCAGGCTCGATTTTGAGGGACCAGTTGAAACTATAAGCATCACCACTATCTTTACGATGCTGACGAACCAGCGGCATCGCTTGGCTCATGATACGCGCCGCTTTTTCTGGATCATCAATGACGATTTGATAATGTTGGCGTGCTTTTTCACCTAATGTTTCGGCAATGAATGTGTCGATTGAACGGAAGTAGGCTTCGCTCTCTTTTGGCCCAGTCAGTACAATTGGCATTGGTTGGCTTGCGTTATCTGGGTGCATCATGATACCCAAAATGTACAGCAGTTCTTCCGCTGTTCCTGCTCCACCGGGGAAAATAATGATGCCGTGCGCCATTCGCACAAAAGCTTCTAGTCGTTTTTCAATATCCGGCATAATCACCAGTTCGTTCACAATCGGATTTGGTGGCTCGGCGGCAATGATCGATGGTTCGGTTAAGCCAAGATAGCGTTGTGCGGTATAGCGCTGTTTAGCGTGTCCAATGGCGGCCCCTTTCATTGGCCCTTCCATAGCGCCTGGTCCGCAGCCTGTACAAATGTTCAGTTCACGTAAGCCCAGTTCATGGCCCACTTCCCGCGTATATTGGTACTCAGTAGGGTTGATAGAGTGTCCACCCCAACAAACCACTAAGTTAGGTTCAAGACCGGGAACCAAGGCACCGGCATTACGCAAAATACCAAACACTAAGTTGGTGATGTGAATGGCATTGGTGAGATTTAGGCGCTGATTATCCGCCAGATGCATGTTGACATAAACGATATCGCGTAGGACCGAAAACAGATGTTCTTGAATTCCTTTAATGATCTGCCCATCAACAAAGGCATGTTCTGGTGGATTCGTCAGCTCTAGCTTGATACCGCGTTCACGGCGCATGACAGTGACATCAAAAGATTTATATTTTTCAAGAAGTTCTTTTGAGTTATCCGTATGGCTACCAGAGTTAAGTACCGCCAAAGTGCAGTTACGATACAGTTGATATAGATCGCTCGACGCGGTCTTTTTTAGACGCTCAACTTCAAGTTGAGAAAGCAGATCCATGCTGCCTGTAGGGCTGATATGAGTAATCATACTGGCCTCCTTAGTTGAGAAGTAAGGAAAATGTCCACGCTACGACTAAAGTTGGTTTTTATATATACCCGCTTAGTATGGAGTATAGGTCATGGTTCGTTTAGTGACGGATGTGCGATAGGACGACATAACTGATTGAAATTACAGTATCAATCTAGTTCTTTTCTCGATTGTTAGGAAATGTTTATGCAAGCAGAGTGTGATGTTAAGCACGCTTTAGTTTGGTTTTGTTCAAATAGCGACCAGTTAAGGCCGCGATTTGAATGGGTTTCTTTTGTCTACATCCGATCTGGACTTGTGTTTATTTCCAAACCACTTGGTTAGGGCCGAAACTCTTGGCTTCTAGTAACGAGCGGCGTAAACGTTCAAGTACTTCCTCTGGCGTATCGGAGTCTTTAAAACAGGTACTCGCGGCTGAAAGTGTAATCGTAATACTCTTGTCTCTGAACTTGAAAGGGAGCCTAGATACATGACGTTGAATGTTTTTTACCACCTTGAAACAGTGATTATCTTCTTGATCGGGAAGTAAAATAATAAATTCTTCACCAGAGAAACGTGCCACGGTATCTGTATCGGATGCTTCTTTGGATATGGTGCGGGCAATAATTTTAAGGGCTTTATCACCTGCCGTATAGCCAAAGCTATCGTTGATAGTTTTGAACTTATCAATATCAAAGATTACGATTCGGAAAGTATGTTGAGCTCTTATCCAGCGCCGATATTCCAGCTCAAGGTGGTCATTAAAGGCCGTGCGATTATAGACTTTTGTCAGTGGATCAAGCAGCAAGCGCTGAGACTGATCTTCCAATCGACGGCGATAATCTTGGGTGAGCTCAAACAGAGCTTCCATTTGATTTTTGCCATAATTTAAGCGTTCAATCAGTGCCTGCTCGCGTTGCTCTGCATGACTTAAGCGTTCAGAAAGTGACGCCATTTCGCATAATATAGGTGAAACGGAGAGCTTAAGATCGTCAATCGCCACAGAATCTTTGATTAGGGTTTGGCTTTGGGTAATCAAAGCGGCGAGTTCAGCATTCATCTCTTGGCGATGTTCAAAGTAACTCTGGCTTTGGTCTGCGTTGTGAGTGCTACTTTTAATGTGTTTTGTGAGTGATGAGTTGACCTGTTCTAAAAACTTCTCAGATGTTTTTCGCTCACTGTTGGTGCCATCAATCACCAGTTTTAGAACCTCTAACGTCAACTCTAAGAGCGTTGATGTCGATACGCCAATCAACAGCTTGGCACGAATATCTACCAGTAGTTCCCCTGATTCACCTTCAAAATCCAATTCAGTGATCAGGTGTTGCAGTTCATCGGATAGCTTGGTCAATAGCTCTCTATCCGCGACATGCAGCTCGCTGATGGCCGTATTCGGGTTCGCTGTTATTATTTTGATTGCACGTTCATAAATCCCAAGCAGTTGAATCGCTTGTTCGGCTTTAGGCTGAGCTTCTGAAAAACTGAGCAGATCACGCAAATCACGCTTAAGTTTGGCGGGTAGGCCAGCAACGCGAAGTAATGTTTCCCCACAATGTTTGATTTGAGAGTCCAAATGAGAGTTTTCTTTTTCCATAACCAAAGTTTGTTGCTTCAACATGCGCTCCAATACGGCTAAGCGAGGTATGAGCGTGCTTACATCTTTTTGTTGCTCTAGAGCTTCACGAAGATCCGATAAATTAATATTTAGCTGATGATCATTACCCTGACACGCCAAGCTTAATGATGCGACGATCCGTTTTAGGACAGTATGTTCTCGTTTAAATTTGAACGAAGTGTCCCTGTGTGTCAAACGAACCTGTTCCAACTGAGTTTTCAGCTGCTGTAACTGTGTTTGAATATCCTGTTCGAGAGCGCCCATGTACAACTAAACTAAACTGCGAGGATCGTTAGGATCCTATTAATTGATTTATCGATAATAACAAATTAATTGCCCACGTCACTGCTTTAACACATTGAATGCCGAGTAATTACCCATCTTTTAGGAGTTTTTTGATGCTCTCCTCATTCTTATAAGAAGAATGTACTTTTATCAACCCTTGATTGATGGCGTGCTTGCATGATTTGCGAATATTGTTGGAGGCAAAACTAGCGGCTGGAGCGTTATCAATTGCTTTTAAGTAGACCCAATGGCTTGCTCCTTCTCTCATACTTAGCTCACGAGCCGTGTTGGTTGCCATCAGCAGAATATCGAGCAGCTCTTTATCATTAATCGCCATATAAGCTCTTGGCAAAAAGGGGTAGTCGGCGATGCCCATCCGTATTGTACGGTTTAAGCGACGTTCAGGTTGAAATTCATCTATCCATTGCTGAATTTGATCGAATGCGATTTCAGGCAGTGTATTGCGATCGGCATTCGGTTCGATATAGAGCAGATTGGAATCTGAAAAGTGATAAATCCGATTCGGTTCTTTGATTTTCGATTTTAAAAACTGACCAAATTGATGCTCCAATTCTAAGCCAGCTGAATAGCCATGTTCTAAGTACATGTTGCGCAGAAAGGGAATATCAATCATCACAAAGCGGAGGCGATCACTCAGTGGCTCGTGGATGAGTTCACCAATATACCACGGCTCAAAATGACGGCTGCTTTTTTGTATCGCTGAAGGAAGCTTAGCATTGAGCATGCGCAAGTTACGCAAGCGAGAGCGAGAATGGGTAAAGAGCGTGCTGTTGAGTTCATCGATTTCTTCATTTTGCAACTGGATAAGGTAGCCTCTACGCAGTAGCAGTAAAAATAAAATGATGGAGATGATAAACAGAATAAAGGCGATCTTTTTGAATTTATTATACTCTTCTTGAGTTTTGAGCAGCGCTTTTTCTTGCCCAACCAGATGTAGGGTTTGTTCTACAAACTCTTTTTGCTGACGAAAAGCATCTTCACTGATTTGGTTGAGTTTTTCTTGGCGTATTTGCGATAGTGCATTGCTGCGTTTTATATTCTCTAAGGCCTGTGCGTACTGACTGTTTTGCTCATAACCCAAGGCCAGTAACCGATAGGCATGCTCTTCAATCTCTTCATCTTGCATCGTTTTAGCAACGTTTAAGGCGTGTTGAGCGTTGCTGATAACCACATCGGTTTGCTTTTGGTGAAAGGCTAATCCTGAATGCAGTAAGTAAGCCTGTGCCTTTAAACGAGGATAATCTTTCAGCTCAAGCAAGTCTTCAGCGCGAGTGAGATATTGGTCAGTTAATGGGTAGTTATAGAGATTAAGGTAGGTCGCCGCCAAACTAATACGCACTTCAATGATTTTTTCCAGATCATTGCGGCTCGTTTCGTGATCGATCACGTTGAAGTAGTGAACGAGCGCTAGATTGTATTTACCTTGCTGGTAATAGACATCGCCCATACGTTGCAATACATCAGCCAAGGCTGGCGACTTGTTATAGCCGTCATAAAAATCGGCGGCTTGAGACAAATGCTCTAAAGCCTTATCGAGCACTTTTCTTTCAAAAAAAAGCTGAGCCAGCAAGGTATTAGTTTTAGCGAGTAGGGCGCTTGAGTTGTTTTCAATCGCGCCCCAATAGGCAACTAGCAACTCAGATAAAGCACGATTGTAAAAGCCATGAGTGAGAAAATGTTGACCGATAACAATCTGATATTCAATCACGGTTTTCGGTGAGGAGATCGAATCAATGTAAGGCTTTAGGTCAGCAAAAAGCTTATTGGCCAGTTCGATATCATTGGCTTTTGAGGCAATTTCTGCTTTGAGCAGGGTAATTTTATAATCGAGACCTTTTGCCAATTGATCCGCATTTTTGATGGCATCATATTGATTGCTGATCGCGCGTAGCGCCTGCCGAGCGGCGCTTGCATCATTATTATTGAGCCAAATTAGACGAGTTTTGAGTATTTGTACATCCGTGGCTAAATAAGGCAATTGATAGTGTTGCGTGAGCTCTTCAGCAAGTTTTAACGCGGCCAGTGCGGCATCCATATTGTGCAACTGGAACTCTGCTTTGGCTAAAATCTTTAACGCATCAACGCTGCTGCCCGGTGTTCTAATCCGACTGTCGCTTTCATCGCGCGCCATCACTGATGATGATTTTTCTGATTTTTCGGCCAACTTGCGCTGAGTCAGATACTCAGTGGCTAGGGTTTTGGCTTGATTCGGTGAGATATCAATCAACCCATTGGCTTCATTTAACATTGGCGACGAGTAGATAGTGGCTTGTGAAGCCAGTGAAAACAGAGCCAGAGTTAAACTGAGCAAAAGTGTCCAGCGCACGTTGATCATCCTAATGCTAATCCTTATTGACGGGCCATACGTTGGTTATGTGTTGGCCGTTCTTGTTCGGTTGAGCGAAATGGGTTGATATCCAAACCGCCGCGGCGAGTGTATCGAGCGTATACCGTTAACTGTGTCGGTTGGCAGTATTGCATAATGTCGGTGAAGATGCGCTCTACACACTGTTCGTGGAACTCATTATGTTCACGAAATGAGACGAGATAACGTAACAGTGCTTCTCGATCAATTTGTTGACCTTGATAATGAATTTCGACGCTGCCCCAGTCGGGTTGATTGGTGATTAAACAGTTCGATTTCAGTAAATGGCTGTGCAGTGTTTCATTGACTTGCTCACCACGCGCGGCACTTTTCAGTAAGCTGGCATCAAATTGGTAACTTTCAATCTCAATATCTTGTCCATCAATGCATTCACCCTGCATAGTTACAATCGCTTGGCCAGTGTAATCGCTCACCGGGTTGAGAGTGACACTGACTGGCGCGCCGGCACAGGCCGATAAATCGTTGGTTAAGCGCTGCGTTACTTCATCCCAACTGGCTACTTTGCTTTGGTTATAGCTATTGAGGTAGAGCTTAAAGGATTTAGATTCAATCAAACTAGCACTTGTCGCAGGGATAGAAACCTCACCAATTGCCACTTGTGGTAACCCTTTTTCATTGAGCCAAGAGAGCTCGTACAAAGTCCAAATGTCACAGCCTTTAAACGGTAAGCTATCCCCCAAATGCAGATCATCACGGTTTAAGCTACGAGGAACAGGTTGCAGTAAGCTTGGATCGTACTGTTTGGCGTAGTCGGTTTTTTTGCCAAGGGTTAACCCTACCAGCGCTTTGGCATCGGAATATTTGCTCATATTTTCACGTCAATTCGATTAGAATAAGCAGAATTTTACGCAATCCTAGGGTTGCTGTCATCACACAAGGCAGCGACTCATCAATTTTGGAGCACTTCATGGCACAAACTGCCGAGCAAGCCTTACTTTCATTTACTCAACGTTATCTTGACGCTTACCAAACAAAGCATGGCGAGTCTCCTCGTAATGATGAGTTGGCTGAGTTGGATTCCCCTTGCGCAGTGATGAACGACCAAGACAGTGTGCTGTGGAAGCCCGTCGTCAGATCGGTTGCAGCTGATTTTTCTAACGTAGAAGTAGCGATTGAATTGACTCTACATTCTGATATTAAAGCCTTTTATGGCGTACAGTTTTGTGCGGACATGCCCGCTAAATGGCAAGGCAACGAGCTCGCTCTATTGCAAGTGTGGAGTGAGGATGATTTTGTTCGTTTGCAGGAAAATATCCTCGGTCATTTGGTGACTCAGCGCCGACTAAAACTCAAACCAACCGTGTTTATTGGTGCAACCGATGCGGAGATGGATGTGATTTCGATCTGTAACCTTTCTGGACATGTGATTTTAGAACGTTTAGGTACCGATAAACGCGACGTGCTGGCCGAAAGTGTGGCCGAGTTTTTCGCTAATTTAGAACCTGTGGTGTAACGATGTACGTGGTTGAATTGCAGTTTGAGTGTTTTGATAACACGACTATCTCGGCGGTAGATAAAGCGATTAATGGCCTAATGGATGCTTTACGCTATAACGGTCAAGTGCTTGGGCGTGAATTCCCCATCGTGATGGGAGAGGGCGAGTTCTTTGTGCGGGTGGTTTGCCCAGAGCAAGAAAGCTTACACCCTAAGTATCATTCTGATTTTGTTAGGGTGTGCCTGAATCGCTTGACGGAGGCTAGTTTGCTGGCTCCGAAAGCCCGTTTGTTGGGGCGCGATCTTAATTCCGAGCAAGCCGCTGATGATGTTTTGCCTAGCTGGCAGATACTTTACACCACTTATGTACACACTTGTTCTCCGCTGCGCAGTGGTGACACATTGCTGCCGATCCCTTTATATCGTAATTCTGCGACCTTAAATGGCGATCATAAAGCAGTGATCAAATGGCAAACAGAGTGGCAGGCGTGTGATGAACTTCAGATGGCGGGTGGTTGCCGAGCAGAACACGCTGCACTGCACGAGATTTGCGATGTGGACAGTGTGCTGTTTATTAGAGGATGGGATTTACGAGGACGAATTGAGTTTTTGACCCACGTCCCTACTTATTACTATCAGTATCGAGTTGGCGGCCAGAGCCTAGCGGACGAACAAGCCAGAAAATGCCCGAAATGTGGGGGAGAGTGGCTACTCAATGAACCGCTGCACGACATTTTCCATTTTAAGTGCGACCCGTGCCGTATTGTGTCCAATATGTCTTGGGATCATATTAAGTAAGCAGGTGCGTGTTGTTGATACGAAAAAGCCGATACATCGCGTATCGGCTTTTCTATTTTTATAGGCTTTTTGCACAGGTAATAGGTTTATTAATTACCAGCCTTTTACTGCACCACCGTCAAAAATTTTCGAAGCGGCTTGGTACACTTCTTCTGTTTGGTAGGCTTTAACAAAGTTAGTCACGTTTTCAGCATTCAGATTTTCTGCACGAGAAACAATGATATTGACATAAGGTGACTCTTTATCTTCAACGAACACACCATCTTTTTCAGGCGTTAGATTGATTGAGCTGGCGTAGGTCGTGTTGATGATCGAGAGCGTAACGTCGTCAAGTGAACGAGGCAGTTGCGCGGCATCTAACTCAACAATAGTGATGTTTTTTGGGTTGGCGACCACATCACGTACCGTTGCCAGTAGGCCTGCACCGTCACGTAGAGTAATAAGGCCTTGCTGTTCTAGCAGCAGTAAAGAGCGACCAAGGTTGGTTGGATCGTTAGGTACCGCAATACGAGAGCCATCTTGAATCTCATCAACCGATTTCACTTGTTTTGAATAGCCAGCAATCGGGTAAACAAAGGTGTTACCTGCAATCGCTAATTTGTAACCGCGGTCAGCGATCTGTTGATCAAGGTATGGCTTGTGTTGGAATGCATTGATATCAATCGAACCATCATCCAGTGCCGCATTAGGAGTAACATAGTCGGTAAACGTTACGAGTTCTACATCTAGGTTGTATTTTTCTTTTGCAATTTTTGCTGCAACTTCAGCAACTTGTGCTTCAGCACCGGCAATGACACCCACTTTGATTTTATTGTTGTCGACCGCTTTTTCACCACAGCCTGCCAGCACGAGTGCTGAAGCGCTAACGGCGAGGGTAAGTAGAGCTTTAAGGCTAAATTTCATGATTAACTCCTTGTTATAAAACGAATCTGTGTTTTAACTTTATTGTGATTTAACGGTGGTCGACACGGCGGACAAACTTATCGCCAATCGATTGAATAATTTGTACTAAGACAATCAACATCACCACGGTGACCGTCATGATGCCTAAGTCGTAGCGATGAAAGCCGTAACGAATAGCGACATCGCCCAAGCCACCGCCGCCAACGGTTCCGGCCATGGCAGAGTAACTTACTAGAGTGACCATAGTGATGGTGACTGAGTTGACAATCGTTGGTAGCGCTTCAGGAAGCAACACTTTACGAATAATTTGGATCGGCGTAGCCCCCATTGACTGCGCAGCTTCGACCAAACCAGTGGGCACTTCCAGCAATGCACTTTCAATTAAACGAGCGACAAATGGAATTGCGCCAATCGTCAGCGGAACAATAGCCGCAGTGGTACCAATAAACGTACCGACAAGCAGTTTTGTCACCGGAATAATGGCCACCATAAGCACCAAAAATGGCACAGAGCGACCAATGTTGACGATGGCACCAAGAATGCGGTTCAGCTGAGTGTTTTCGAGAAGGCCGCCTTTTTTGGTGGTATGTAAAATAACCCCCAGTGGAATACCAACCACGAAACCGACGATGCCCGCGACAGCGACCATGTAGAGTGTTTGCCAGGTTGCCATCAGTAGAAGATCGCCATTCAGGTTTAACCAAGCGGTGATGGTGTTAAAGGACATAACCAAGTACCTCTACTTTTACGTTGTTTTCGCGAAGAAATTCAAGAGCGGCCGTATCGTCCGACTCATTACCAAACAGTTCAGCGACCATCATGCCGAATTTAACGCCACCAGCGTAATCAAGGTCAGAACTTAATATACTGACATCAATATTAAATTTACGGGCAATTTGTGTCATCAAGGGAGCATCAACCGTTGCTCCTGTAAACTCTAATCGCACCAGCGGGTAGCTACCTTTTACGCGAGTGGCTTGCAGGCGAGCTTGGTAATCTTCCGGAATTGATAAATCGAGCGTTGAGCGAATAAATTGATGAGCCAAGGCGGTTTTAGGGTGAGCAAAAATCTCCCCAACTGTGCCTTTTTCAACCAGTTCACCGTCGCCAATAATGGCCACTTCGTGGCAAATACTTTTTACCACATCCATTTCGTGAGTAATTAGCAAAATGGTGATATTGAGTGTGCGGTTGATCTCTTTCAATAGCTCTAAAATCGATTGAGTTGTCGCAGGATCAAGCGCACTGGTGGCTTCGTCACACAGCAATACTTTGGGATCAGAGGCGAGTGCTCGCGCTATTGCAACACGTTGCTTTTGACCACCACTCAGATTTGCAGGATAAGTTTCGCGCTTATCCGTCAGGCCGACCAGTTGCAACAGCTCCGACACTTTCTTTTCAATGCAATTTTTTTCGACACCAGCCAGCTCAAGTGGCAGAGCAACGTTGTCAAATACCGTACGTGATGAAAGCAAATTGAAGTGTTGAAAGATCATGCCAATGTTGCGACGAGCTTGGCTGAGTTCTGATTTGCTCAGTTGAGTTAAATCAACGCCATCAACCACAACCGAACCTGTTGTTGGAGCTTCTAGCATGTTGACACAGCGAATCAGTGTACTTTTCCCTGCACCTGACGAGCCAATTACACCAAAAATAGTGCCTTGCTTAATGTGAAGATTAATCTCTTTCAAAGCATGAATTTCCTTATTGCCTTGATAGAAAACTTTATTTACTTGATTAATTTGAATCATCGGAAA
>NZ_CAWNIB010000311.1:0-13911 GCF_963874405.1 Vibrio sp. V08_P9A1T1 | reverse complement strand
TTACATTCTTTCTGAATAATGAAAGACCTAGAGTGGCGATCAAAAAAATCATTTGTATTTACATATGATTGTCCAAATATCAATTTTCCCGTATGGCAGCGTGGTCAAGCAGAATATTAAGCGCTCATATAGTGTTTAAGTGCTTACTTATTTCTAAGGCTAGCTGTACCTTTTCATCTTTACTCATTTTTGAGATCAAGCAAACGAGCTCAGCTGAAATATCATCCTCACAGAAAAAGTAACTTAGTGGTACCCCAAGCTCATCAGCAATCAGCTTAAGCGTGTGGACGTCAGGTGTGTGTTTTCCCTTTTCGTATTGATTCATCCTAGGACTAGCTGAACTTTCATCCATACCTATGCGAACTCCCAACATTTTTTGTGAGAGCTTGGCTTTTTTACGCGCTTCTTTGAGGCGTATTGGGATTGGGTTGTCGAACGACACTTAGGATTCATATCTCTAGGCTCAATGTAACTAAGATTTTCTTAGTTTTACTGATTTATGTATACTAAGCAATCCTTAGTTTTATGGTTTTAGAATAGTCAATGAATCGTTCTCAAAAAATGAATGCGTTTATGCATCAACTGTTGATTGAAAAACAGATGGATAATTTTTCGGTTGTGGAAATTCGAGATGCATTGCTGTTGCTTGAAGGTGTTAGTCCCGATCCTGAAGAAGCACGTAAATTCATTTATCGTCAAATTTTAGTGCTTGAGAAAAAAGGTTGGCTGAGTTGTGAAGGGATCGGAAGGCAAAAAAAGTATTTCCAAACCGAACTCTTTCGAGGACTCGATATAATCAGCCGAGAAAGCTCATCGCCTAAGGTTCGGATTTCCCAACCGTCGACTTCAACCATGGATGGATACTCGGTCTTGATGACAGAACGTGGTGAACATCAGGGTGAGTTGGAAATTATTCTCGGTGAAATAGAAGAATATCAGTCGTTGAGTCAACGTTTTCCTGAATTGAGTACTCAAATCACACCACTGCTTAAGATAGCGAGAGAACGTTCTGCATTATTATTGGGTAAAATCAATGTATTAACCAATGTACTAGCGTCGTTATCAGAGGGATGCGCTCGATGTTAAGAGATTGGCAAAGAGACTGTGCAATGAGAGCGTTAACAAAGTATCAAGGCGAACAGTCTCATTTTTTCTGTCAAGCAACCCCGGGAGCCGGTAAAACTATCCTAGCCGCCGAAATTGCTAAACGCTTATTGGCAGGCAACTTAATTGACTTGGTGTTGTGCTTCTCCCCAACGCTCAGTGTGGCCGACAGTATAAAAAGAACCTTCTCCAAGACATTACATTGTACGTTCAATGGTGGCTTAGGCTCCATTGGGCAATCACTGACCTATCAATCCATTCAATTTTTAAATGATGAATTTTGGCGGATCCTGACTAAATACCGAGTGTTTGTCGTTTTTGATGAAATCCATCATTGTTCAGGATCTGAAATAGAAGGCGCGAATGCATGGGGGCAGCAAATACTCTCCAAAGTTCAAGGGCTCGCCACTTATACGTTAGCGCTATCTGGTACGCCATGGCGCTCGGATTCCTTACCGATTGTGATGGCGGAATACAGTGACCCTGATGGCCAACTGCTCGTCGATTATCAATACAGCTTGAAACAGGCGATTGAAGACAAAGTGTGCCGTTCACCAAAGATTGTTTTGGTGGATAACGAACATCTCACCATTACTGGTAGCAAAGAGGTTCAATCGTTTTCTTCTATATTAGAGTTACTGAAACAGACAAAAACGTCATACCAGAGCATCATCCATAATGATGAAGCGATGGAATATCTCCTTGGTTTGGGCTGTAACAAACTGGCGAATATTCGTCTGGAATCGCCCAATGCCGGAGGGTTAGTTGTGGCGGCGTCGGTACAACATGCAAAGAAAATCCAAAAAATATTAGTGACTCAGTTTCATCAATCGGCTGCGATTGTTACCTATCGTCATGATGAGCCGCTGTCTGAAATTAATGCTTACCGTCATGGTAATACCGAGTGGATTGTCAGTGTCGGTATGATTAGTGAGGGGACAGATATCCCAAGATTGCAAGTTTGTTGCCATATCAGCTCAGTGAAAACCGAATTGTACTTTAGGCAAGTACTTGGCCGTATTTTGAGAGTGAACGATGAGCCGAACCAAGAGGCTTGGCTGTTCACTTTTGCAGAGCAAAGCCTTATTGAATATTCCGAACGCATTGAGCAAGATATACCCGAAACCTGCCTGTTTGCGAAAATGGGCCAAAATGAAGCTTTCCATATCGACGGTTCGAATATCCGCCCACTGCAATCGGCTACTTCTGAACAGAGTGACATACTCGTCCCCACTCTGGATTGGAACTCTTCAATTAAAAATGGAACGTCAGTTGATGGCTCAAATGAGCCCTTTGATGAATTACATTTAGGGCGCTTTAAGCAACGAGTTATAGCTGCATTTGTGTAGTTTTTGACCGATGATGGGGGTGAGGTTTCTACTTTGTTTTGTCTACAATTAATGATGTAGAAAAGCCTTACATATAAGTCGGTTACTGAACTAAAACTTACATTTTAATTGTGCAACAAGATGCTGGGCAAGTTTTTGCCTGTGATTTTTTTGGGTTATCATAGGCAATCCTAAATAATGATGGTACATCATCCCTATGTTTGACAAACAGCGTTCTTATTGTTGTCCATTTTGGAAAGACCCTGAAACCTGCAATTGCGCATCCTGCTATAACCAAAGAGAATGGGATAGAAGCAGTGCCGCACTTAATGTTGCTGAAGCTAACAATTTCAGATCATCGGGAGCTGCAATTCCAAGTATGCAACCAATGCTCGAACCTGAACTGCCTAAAATGACGATGAAAGAAAGGCTAGAAGCACAAAGTAGGCAAAACCTTGCACAGCGTGAAAAGAATTGGAAATATGTACAAGCCAATAAAGAGCGTTACGCCGCGCAACGAGCGGACCAATTAGCTCGACAAGCTCAAGCTGCTTATGATCTTACAGAGAAAGAATGGAATAAAGACCTAAAGGAAGATTTAAAAGCCTATTTAGAGAAACGACATACACAGGTTTGTATTTTCACTGTCGATGATGCAGCTAAATGCGCGATAAACATTTGGCAGCAAAAAAATACAGATGGTGAAACTATTGGCACTGAAACATTGAAATTGTTAGAAGAGATTCATTCTAAATTTGATATCGGTGTTGGCCTTGTTGCTGCTACAAAAGTAACAAAAGCTCTGGGTGGTTTAGGGGTGACCGTCAAACAATACTTAGATGTTAAAGGCAAGGAAAAAATCATCATATCCAGCCTTTGGAATGATAAAAAAATGCACTATGCAGTTGTTAATGGTTTAAATATAAAGAAAAACCATCCATATCCAATATCTAATCCAACGGTAAAGCAATTAGGTGTTTTAGCAAAAGATACTGTGAATGGCTTTAAAAAAGGAGCGGTGTTAAGCATGATTATCTCCGCCGGAATAAACACAAACGAATTAGTATTTAATGATGATTATCATTTAGTTGATTGGTTTGGGCATGTTGGCAGTGATTTTTTCAAAGCTATGACCGTTCTTTCTACTAGTGCTTATGTGGTTAGCTTAACTGTAGGTTTGGGTATTGCTCTACCGATATTAGCAGGTGTTGTCCTGTGGGTTGGTGTTGATTGGGCAATAAATGAAATTTGGGAATCATTTAAAATTGAAGATGCTATCGTTGAAGGATTGAAAAATGCCACAAATAGCTAATAAGCTTATATATTCATACGGTGCATTAGTGAGTTTAATTGGTTTGCCCTTTGCACTTTACTTGAGTTTAGAAGACATTTTTAATGTTTATAAACTTAGTAGTAAAACCATAGAGTTAAGCTATTTTTTTGCTATTTCCCCCATCCTATTTTGGATTCTAAGTATTGTTATCGTAGGCACGTATTCATTATTTTTTAAGACAAGAATGAAGCTTTCACGGCCCATGAGAAAGGCGATAGGCATATACATGCCTATCATTGCTGTTTCACTTTCTTTAGCTATGGGTATTTTCCTAAAACCGCTAATGACCGAACACTTGGTAACTAATGGGTATACATTGGAAAAAACCATTTCGGCTTCAGCACCATGGCGTTCTGACATTGATGTTTATACACGAAACGACTAGTAATGATTGAGCTAAAAGTACTAAAGCATCAATTGCATTTGTAGGAGGACAGTATGGTTTGTTATAAGTCCTTAAAAGTGTCACCTACCTTAATAGTTAATATCTAAGATTACGTGGGTGAACTGAAAGAAAGCATAGTTCTTATAGGAGCAGTGTTTTTTTTCTGATTGGGATCAAATAGGACAATGTTGGTAAGCTCATTTCTGCCCCATTCCTTCTTTACGGCAAAGAGCACTATTGTCAACTGTACTATGCGTAGCCCTAATAAAACTTATCTCTGATGAACGGTGGAACCGTGTCAGGGCGCTGGCGGATCCCCTCATAATTCACCTAAGCCACAAGTGTGTGTGAGACGTTGATAATCCACCATAGCCCAATGATATTGGGCCCCTTTTATTTGGTATCTTCGATGACAACGTACCTCTTTACCCAATCTAGGGATGGATAGTACTCGGCGATGTTTGATAGTGTTGGCTTGGAAGTCATAATGCCATTGAGCTTGCATGGCGATTAAGCCATTCCACCACATGATGATTTCTGCCATTAGCGCCATGAGCAGTAGGATATCGATACGATTCGTACAGCGAGTTAGATTGTGGCGCAGTGCCAATCCGTAAGCGGGGCTTTTTAGATCTCGAAACGACTCTTCAATCTGCATTCTTTTGGCGTATAAGCGAGTGATTTTAACGCCATTTAATACCTGATTGGGGATGTTTGTTACTAGAAGCCAAGGCTCTTTTGCACCTCTGTGGAATACTTTTCCTGCTGAATGCTTTTGGCAGGTTCTGCTGTGTCGATGGGGGTTTCTGCCTTTAGGTTGGCTCTTGTATAAATAGGCAAAGCATGTGAGCGGCGAACGCCGTGATAATTGGCTTTCCCCTAAAAACTGCGGTTTGTCAGTTGCCTGAGGATAGAAGGTCTTGTTCCATAGCCAAGGGGCATCACCACATTTGATCGAGACTTCGCCACGTACGCGTCCCAACCAGAACCAACCTTTGTTGGCGACTTGCCGAAACCATGTATTTCTAAATCCAGCATCCGAGACAATGATGGGAGTGCAGCCTTCGGGCAGGAGCGTTTGAAGCTTATCGAGAAAGTATTGATGACTCTTTGGAGAGTTGTTGTTTTTGTATTCAAACGCCTGCTCATAAAGCGTGATGGCTCGACCTTTAACGGCAACTGAAGCGCGCAATGTCATATAACGTAGCTGCTCGCGAACATCTGACCAATCAACGAGCACCACAGGAAAAGGGTTGGCACGGGTAATAAAGGACGCATGCCACTTATAAATGGTGTCTTTTTCACGGTGTAGGTTGCGATTACCGAGCAATCGGTCGATGCGTTTAATCGCATGCTTACGGTGGTATCGGTGTCGAGTGCGCGCCCAATTTTGGTCAATGTGAGATCAGAGCCGTCGAGTACAGTTTTGGTTGCAAGTATCAGAGATCTCAGTCGTTTTTTGTGAATGTCAGGGCATTGATTCTCGAGAGTTTGCTGTAGAATTTGAATGTCGCGCATCGTTAGGGCTCCCTATTAAATCCATTTAATCAGGTGTGTTTTTGGCGAAATTCATTAGATCAGAATGAGCGATGCGCGTCTACTCATTGTTTTATATAGAAATTATGAGGGGATTCGTAAGGTCAGGGCGAAATGTTGCTTTTAAGAAATTTATCAGTTGTTCTTTGTTGTGTCTGGGTTCATAAATTGAAGCAATAGCCAAAAGACTGCATCATTGAGAGCTGAACGTTACAATTGTGATATTCAGTGATATTCAGTGCTAAATCGGTTATAAATAATATGAGGAAATTGAGTTGGTAGAAGCAAAAACTATCGGGTTGTTCTTTATTACAGCAGTAGCAGAGATATTGGGGTGTTATCTACCTTATCTCTGGTTGAAAGACGGGAAATCTGTCTGGCTTTTACTACCAGCAGCTCTATCCCTAGCACTATTTGCTTGGTTGCTTTCTCTTCACCCAACAGCGGCTGGTAGGGTTTATGCTGCCTACGGTGGGGTTTATATTTTCGTAGCAATACTATGGCTGTGGATAGTTGATGGTATTCGACCAACTTTATGGGACATAGTCGGTGTGACGGTAGCGCTGATCGGCATGGTTATCATCATGTTCGCGCCAAGGTACACCTAATAATGAACTATTGAAACATTTCAAATTGAGGGGTATGAGCAAGCTCCACCTTAGGTCTGTCCCTATTTTGGTCTCAACATTAAGACAGCCATTTGACATCGACTTACTTTTCCCAAACTAACTTATCTCTCAGAAGAACATGTTTAATTGAAAAATTGATACATACGGAAGATAAAACATATGATATTTCATATGTTTTATTGCGTTGAATAGTTCCTATGTTTGATCCAATCCTTCTTTACAAAGCATTTGCTGAAGAAACTCGGCTTAAGTCTCTGCTGTTAATGCAGAAACAAGAAGAATTGTGTGTGTGATCTCATGGAGGCGCTTAATCTCAGTCAACCCAAAGTCTCTCGGCATCTTGCCGAACTGCGAAAGCACGAGCTTGTTATGGATGAGCGACGTGGTAAGTGGGTTTACTACCGAATCAATCCCAGGCTAGCTCCTTGGGTTAAGCAAGTGCTGGAGATAACCCTCAAGCATAATTTGGCACTTATCGAGCCAGAGTTGCAGTTCATCAAAGGCAAAACATGCTCGAATGGTATAAGTGAATAATGCTCTATTCAGTTGGTTTATCAATTTCATATTAAAGAGGTCTGTATGAGTAATATCTCAAGCTGTGGCGAAACCAGCGCATCTGAAAAAATGAGTTTCCTAGATCGATATCTAACCGTATGGATTTTTCTTGCAATGGCCGTTGGTGTCGGGGTTGGAGTGTGCTTCCCTCTGTCGGCTCAGTGGAACGAAAGCCTATCTGTAGGTTCAACCAATATCCCGCTTGCTATTGGCCTAATCCTAATGATGTACCCTCCATTAGCGAAAGTAAATTATAGCCTTCTAGGCGAAGTAACTCGTGACAAACGCGCGATAATGCTTTCTTTAGTGATGAACTGGCTCGTGGGACCGATTTTGATGTTCACATTAGCCATCATTTTCTTACGCGATCAACCTAGTTATATGGTAGGACTCATTCTGATCGGCCTTGCTCGATGCATCGCTATGGTGTTGGTTTGGAATGATATCAGCGGCGGAAACAAAGAGTACGGTGCAACTTTGGTTGCATTAAATAGCGCGTTTCAAATTGTCACGTATAGTTTTATGGCGTGGCTGTTTATTACTGTTTTACCCCCTTACTTTGGCCTTGAAAGTTTCGTTGTTGACATCACTATCTGGGATATTGCACAAAGCGTCTTAATTTATTTAGGCATCCCTTTCTTAGCGGGTTTCTTAAGCCGTAAACTATTAGTTTCAGCAAAAGGTGAACAGTGGTACAACGAAGTCTTCATCCCGCGTATTTCGCCAATCACCCTGATTGCGCTTTTGGCAACCATCGTTTTGATGTTTAGTCTGAAAGGTGAAATGATCATCGAGTTACCGATGGATGTGTTCCGTATTGCAGTGCCACTGATCATCTATTTTATGGTGATGTTTTTTGTGAGCTTCTACATCGGGAAACGTATGGGGATCCCTTACGACCAAAATGCTTCTATCGCCTTTACTTCAACGGGCAATAACTTCGAACTGGCTATCGCCGTATCAATCGCTGTATTTGGATTAAACTCTGATCAAGCATTTGCAGGCGTTATTGGACCTTTGGTTGAAGTGCCCGTTTTAATTGCTTTGGTCAACGTCGCATTACGAATGAAGAAGAAGTACTATCCTCCCCATCATGGTATTAAAGCGCACAATCAATAACCATTCACAAACGTCATGATCTTGCCATTAAGCAGTCAATGAGTTCATCCCGATAAGAATGCAACAATGTAATTAGAATTAACCTAGGTAACTAACACCACTGCAATCCAGTAGGGAGGCTTGGTTGATGAGTAAGTAACATTCGACAGTGCTCCAAAAACAAAAAGGCTGCGATGGAGAGCAGCCTTTTTTACTACCCGTCATATCATGACGACTGGTTTTTGGGGCTTGACAAAAGCTCCGCAATCGCTTGATCGTTTTGGTGACGAACATCCAAGCCAGTCACAAAATAAATCGTGTACTCACAAACGTTGCGCGCGTGATCGCCAATCCGTTCGACCGCGCGACCTATCCACGTGATCTCCAAAATGGTTTGATAGTGAGTGCCTTGCACCAGCATATCTTTATCATTTTGACGCAAAATATTGCCGTAGCTGTTGTCGATTTGTTTATCTAACATTGCTGCTTCTAGCGCATCGTGTGCATTGAGATCGTGAAAAGCGTTCATCGATTTTTGCAGCATATTGATCACGTTCGCGTTAATTGTTTCAAACGCATCTTCTTGTAATTCAATACCATCAAAATAGTCTTTGTCACCCGGATGGTGCTCCTTTAAACGCAACACCGCATGGGCGATCCGTTTAGATTGATCGCCAATTCGTTCAAGATCCATGATCGCTTTCATGATCGAAAACACCGCACGTAAATCGCGGGCTGCGGGTTGGCGTTTGACTAAAATATCAATGCAGCGTTGATCAATGGCCAGTTCTAACAAATTGATATTATGATCGTGTTCAATTACTTGCTTGGCCAGTTCGGTATTGCCTGTCATAAACGCATCGAGTGCGTCCCGCACCTGTACGATGACTAAATCACCCATATTCACCACGCTATCCACAATAGAACGCATTTCGCTATTGTAGCTATGAGAGGTGTGCCCATCGACACCATGAGTTGTCATAAAATTCTCCTAAAACAGTCGTTAACCGAAACGGCCAGTAATGTAATCTTCAGTGCGGCTATCACGTGGGTTGGTGAACAACTCACGTGTTTCGCTCAGTTCAACCAAGTTACCTAAGTGGAAGAAGGCGGTTTTATCTGAAACGCGCGCCGCTTGCTGCATGTTGTGTGTCACCATCGCAATGGTGTAGCTGCCTTTGAGCTCATCAATCAGATCTTCAATGATCGAGGTCGCGATAGGGTCAAGCGCCGAACAAGGCTCATCCATCAAAATCACTTCAGGGTTAACCGCAATCGCACGAGCAATACACAAACGCTGTTGCTGGCCACCAGATAGTCCGGTGCCCGGTGCTGATAAGCGATCTTTGACTTCTTTCCACAAGCCAGCGCGGCGTAAGCTGGTTTCGACGACTTCATCCAAATCGGATTTGTTATCTACTAGGCCATGTAATTTAGGGCCATAGGCGATATTTTCATAAATCGATTTTGGAAAAGGATTAGGCTTTTGGAACACCATGCCAACTTGAGCGCGCAGCTGCACCACATCTAAGCTAGGGTGATAAATATCTTGCCCGTCCAAGGTAACTGAACCTTCAACACGAGCCGTGTCGATGGTGTCGTTCATACGATTTAAACAGCGTAAAAAGGTCGATTTACCACAACCAGAAGGGCCGATAAAGGCGACCACTTCATGCTCAATGATATCCATATCGATGCCGTGTAGCGCCTTGGTTTCACCATAGAAAACTTTCACATCACGCGCGGCCATTTTAATTTGTGTGGCTTGGGCTGCTTCTTTAGCGGTGCTCTTTACCTGTGGTATCACAAGGGAGTGTTTGTTCATAATAGCTTCACTTATCATCTTTATTACCACCGAGTTTCAAAGCGTCGACGCAACCAAATCGCCAGCGCGTTTAAGCTAATCATTAATGCTAACAATACGGTGATTGCAGCAGACGTTCTTGCTTCAAAAAAGTTACGCAGTTCGTTACCTTGCCAGAGGAAAATCTGCACTGGTAGCGCGGTTGATTGATCGAGCGGTGTCGCAGGTACGCTGGCGACAAATGAGCTCATACCAATCAAGAGCAGTGGCGCAGTTTCACCTAATGCTTGGGCGATACCCAAAATGGCCCCAGTCAAAATGCCCGGTAGTGCCAAAGGCAATACGTGATGGAAAACGGCTTGAGTTTTGGACGCGCCGATACCCAGAGCTGCTTGGCGAATCGATGGTGGTATCGCTTTCAATGTTGAGCGAGTAGCAATGATCACTGTGGGCAGTGTCATTAGTGTTAATACCAAACCACCGACAAACGGTGCCGAAAGCGGCAGCTTAAACCACAAAATAAACACTGAAGCGCCCAGTAAACCAAATACAATCGAAGGAATCGCCGCCAAGTTGTTGATGTTCACTTCAATCAAATCGGTGAACTTGTTTTTTGGGGCAAATTCTTCTAGGTAAATCGCGGAAGCGACGCCAATCGGTACCGCCAATACCATAACAATGAGCATCATAAATACCGAGCCCATAAACGCCCCAGCAAGGCCAGCCGAAGCTAATGAGCTGCGAGAATCGACGTTCATAAACAGCGCTGTACTGAATTTGTTTTGGATAACGCCACGTTCAGCGAGCTCATCCGCCCACGCGCGGGTACGAGCACTCAACTGCTGACGAGAGTCGGGTAGATCACGGTCGATGTTGCCTTTCAACCACACATCGACGTTGGCTTCCGCCAGTAAATCAAGACGTAAGGTTTGGCCGACCAGTGAAGGATCATTGACTATCATATCGCGCAAAGCAAAACGCTCGCCGCTGGTGATCAATTTGATCGCATCACGCTGGTAGCGAGTCGCTTCAGGGATTTCGTTGGCCAAACTGTTGACAATAATACGGTTGAAATTAACCATGCCGACGCTGCTTTGCCATGTGAGCATGCGTTGATTGAACTGCGCCGGGCTCTCATCACTTTGTTGGATGGGTTTGGGCTCTATTTTCACGACATCGGGGTCAAAGTAGACATCCAAGGTCACTGTCGCTTGCCAAAAGGCTGGAATACCTTTGGAAAGAATCGAAGTGAATAGTATCGCCACAAAACTTAACGCTAAGGCAACCGCGCCAATACCGAAAGCTCTAAAGCGGCGTTCACTGTTGTGACGTTTTTTCAGCGAGCGAGCAATGCGCAGTTTTGTTTCATTACGTTGCGCATAGGCATCGTCATCTTGAAGGTTAGTCATTTGAATGCTGTTGTCCATGGCGTTACTCATACTGTTCACGGTACTTACGTACGATAACGAGCGCGATCACATTAAGGCATAGCGTGATCACAAACAGGGTTAAACCAAGTGCAAAGGCTACTAAGGATTGTGGGCTAGCAAAATCGGTATCGCCGGTCAGTTGGTTGACGATGGTAACCGTCATAGTAGAGACAGCCTCGAATGGGTTGGCGGTTAATACTGGGCTATTTCCGGCAGCGAGAACCACAATCATGGTTTCACCAATCGCCCGGCTGGCGGCGAGCAAAACTGCGCCAGTCACGCCAGGTAGCGCGGCAGGTAGAACCACTTTGCGAATGGTCTCTGATTTGGTTGCGCCAAGGCCAAGCGAGCCATCTCTTAGTGTTTTGGGCACTTGAGTAAGAATGTCGTCGGATAGCGAGGAAATAAAGGGAATCACCATTAAGCCCATCACAATCCCCGCGGTTAGAGCGGAGGTGGCACGAATATCGATATGGAGCCACTGTCCCAATTCGCTCAGAAAGGGACCTACGGTGATTAAAGCAAAAAAGCCGTAGACGATGGTGGGAATGCCTGCGAGCACTTCAATAATCGGTTTGGCTATCGAGCGAACGCGACTTGGCGCATATTCAGCCAGATAAATGGCGCACATCAGGCCAATAGGAATAGCGACGATTAAGGCAATCAACGCGATTAAAAAGGTTCCTGCTAGTAATGGCAACATACCAAAGCCGGTTTGGTTCTCTGTTCCTACGGTTGAGAAACGTGGGTTCCAAGTCGTACCGAAGAAAAATTCGCTCGGGCTAACAAAACTAAAGAAACGTAACGCTTCTCCAACCATAGAAAGAACAATGCCTACCGTGGTTAAAATCGCCACACCAGAACACAGAATCAGCAGTATATGCAGTGCACGTTCGACTGTGTTGCGTGCGCGAAGATCAGGGCGAATTTGTCGAGTGCTGAAGACTAATCCGGCCGCGGCAACCGTTGCCATCAAACCAGTGAGTAATAAATAGCTGCGTTGTTCTAACTGCTTTAAGTAGTCTGCGGTGGTAATTTCTTGAGGAGAAAAGCTATCGAGTACAGCGAAACCGCTGGCGATATTATGCAGTTTATTCATCAGTACGTGAGCACCCTCCACGGCCGTTGGCTGCAGATCCGTAGGAAGGCTATCAACCACCATTTGCTGAATCAGTATGGGAGAACATAGGCTCCATACTATCCAAATTAACAAAGCAGGAACCACACACCAAAGTAGGGTTAGCATGCCGTGATAAACCGGGCGAGAGTGTAAACGCTGAGTTCCAGCATTGGTTGATGCTACTTTTTTACTGCACGTCAGCCCTAAGTGGTAAGCCAATGGCATTACCGCCAGTAGTACCACCATCAGCATCAGATTATTCATTGTTATTCTTACCTTATTAAAGCGTTAGCTTGAGCCGAAAACACTGGCCCAAGCTAATCAGAGAGCCTTAAAGGAGTTTGCGATTTTTAATGTTTTGCGACACCTGGGCGCGCTCTTTATCATCCATTGGGATAAGGCCTGCCGCTTCAAGTTGGCTACCCGTTGCGCCCATTTGTTCGCTCACAAAAAACTGTGCGTATTCGAGAATTCCCGGTACTACACCGACATGAGCATTCTTGATGTAGAAGAACAGTGGGCGAGAAACTGGGTATTGCCCGCTGCCAATGGTATCTAAGCTTGGGGTTACGCCGTTAACGGTCGCCACTTTCAAGCGGTCACGGTTTTGGTCGTAGAAGCTTAGGCCAAATACACCAAGCGCATTTTTCTGAGCATCAAGACGAGCGAGGGTTTCGGTATAATCGCCAGCGACTTCAACTACGCGACCATCGGTGCGAATCGCATTACAGAAGTTACCTTTGGCTTTTTTGTCCATCGCTTTGACTTCGGCAAAAGTCTCACAACCTGGATGAACGACTTTCTCTTCGTACACTTCACGCGTGCCGTGATTAGAACCTGGTATCACAAGCAGAATTTCTTGGTCAGGAAGAGAGGCGTCAATTTGCTTCCAGTTGGTGTAAGGGTTTGACACCATTTTGCCATTCTGCAGAATTTGTGCTGCACCCGCTTTAAACACATGCTCTGGCTTAAGGGCAAAAGTGCCACTGTCGGTACGAGATGCGAACACAATGCCGTCATAGCCGACTTTGACTTCAATGATTTCTGTCACGCCATTCGCGCGGCAGCTTTCCACTTCAGAAGATTTAATGGCGCGTGAGGCGTTAGCAATATCGATGGTATTGACACCGACACCTTGACAGAACTGACGTAAACCGCCACTTGAACCACCGGAACCGACCACTGGCGTGTTAAATTGTGGGAAGGTTTGGCCGAACTCTTCTGCAACGATAGAAGAAAATGGCAAAACGGTTGAAGAGCCAGCGATTTGGATCGTATCACGTGCCATTGCTGGGGCAGAGATCGCGGTTGCGATGGTTGAAGCAAGCAAAAGCGCATTGCGTCCGAACTTCATAATATTTCCCTCATTAAATTTCATAACCGTAGACTGTTTTGAAAAGTCTTCCATAAGCAGCTTTGTATTGTTTAGCTAGGTAAATTCTGAGAGGACAATGTGACAATAAAATAGACTTTATGTGACAAATTTATGACTACTCTGGCTTTTTTGTTTTATAAGTAGATTGTTTTTATTAAAAATCAGAAGGATATATTTATTTATTCAGTAATTATGGGGTGATTGAATGTTTAAC
>NZ_CAWNIB010000310.1:0-13922 GCF_963874405.1 Vibrio sp. V08_P9A1T1 | reverse complement strand
GAATCTACACATGACCCACTCACGGATTTGTATAACCGAAGATATCTTGATACTTGGTTTTCTTATCAGGAAGAAACAACTAATAATAAACCACATTTATTAGCCATAATTGATGTCGACTATTTCAAAAAAATAAATGATCAGTATGGTCATGAAGCGGGGGATGAAGTGTTAAGGGCATTATCTACCATTCTGAAACAGCAGCTTCGACCTGAAGATCTACTTATGAGGTGGGGAGGTGAAGAGTTTGTGATGATCATTAGTGCACCAGAAGCTCATATTAAAGAAGTCTTGGAGAGAATTCGTGCTCAAGTCGAACAAACATCATTTTACTGGGCAGGGCAGCGGGTTCCTGTAACTGTTTCCATTGGAGCAATTGCTGAGAAGTCGGTGTCTAAGTTGGCGTTGTCGTGGCAGAGTGCAATGGAGAGTGCAGACCAAGCGTTATACCAAGCGAAGTCAGAAGGAAGGAATCGATTCATTGTAAATGATAGTTATCAGTGATTGAAAAGCCACCTAATGAGGTGGCTTTGATATTTTATTCGTGGTGCTGTTAGTCTCGAAAATTGTCATATTGGAATGGCTGGCCCATATCCGATTCACGCATTAGAGCGATCACTGATTGTAAATCATCTCTCTTTTTACCCGTTACTCTTACTTTTTCACCTTGAATGGATGCTTGGACTTTGAGCTTGGCATCCTTAATGGTCTTTACCACTTTCTTGGAGGTTAACGGGTCCAGTCCTTGTTTAAATTGGACATCTTTAAACCAGCGCTTGCCGGAATGTACTGAATCTTTCGCTTCCATCGCTTTGGCATCAACACCTCGTTTCGCGAGGTTGCCACGTAAAATATCCATCATTTGACCCAATTGAAAATCATCTTCTGCAGACAGTTTTACAACTTCATCTTTGAGTTCAAATCCAGCTTCTACATTACGAAAATCAAAACGAGTAGAAAGCTCTCGGTTTGCATTATCGACAGCATTACGAAGTTCAACAGTATCGACTTCTGAAACGATATCAAAAGAAGGCATGGTGTTTCCTTATCTATTGCTTAGTATTTATTTTAAGTTACGGCGGTCAGTGATCGCTTGTGCCAGCATATCCAGCATAGTTGCTGTGTCATCCCATCCTAAGCATGGATCGGTAATCGATTGACCATAGGTGAGGTTATTTAAGTCATGCATTGGCTGATTACCTTCGATAATGAAGCTTTCAGCCATAATACCAGCAACGAAATCCCTACCTGTACGTATTTGTGTGCAGATGTCGGCCGTTACATCTATCTGTTTTCTATGCTGCTTTTGGCAATTCGCGTGGCTAAAATCTACGATGAGGCGCGGGGCTAAGCCGAATTCGATCAGTTGCTCGCAGGCTGCAGATACGGAGTCAGCGTCATAGTTTGTCCCTGTATCACCACCGCGTAAAATAACATGGCCAAAGGGGTTACCACTGGTACGATAAACGGTCATACGGCCATTTTTATCCGGTGAGTAAAAGTAATGTGATGCTTGGGCCGCTCGAATGGCATCAATAGCAATTTTGATGTTGCCATTCGTGCCATTTTTAAAACCGACAGGGCACGACAGTGCAGACGCCATTTCTCGGTGTATCTGAGATTCCGTAGTACGCGCACCAATAGCTCCCCACGTGATGAGATCTGCGATGTATTGCCCGGTAATCATGTCTAAAAATTCAGTCGCAGTAGCAAGGCCTAGCTTGTTGATATCTAATAATAATTTCCGTGCTTTATTGAGCCCTGTTTCCAGTGCATATGAACCATCCAGATTGGGATCCGTAATCAAACCTTTCCAGCCCACAACGGTGCGTGGTTTCTCGAAATAGGTACGCATGACGATAAACAGTTCATTTTTATATTGGTCTTGGATCGCACTCAAACGTTGAGCGTAATCCATTGCGGCTTCAGTGTCGTGTACTGAACACGGACCGACAATGACTAACAAGCGATCATCGTGACCAGTCAGAATATTTTCAATTTGACGGCGTGAGTTTGCGATGCGCTCTGCTACGTCGTCTGTGATCGGATGCGCATTTCCAAGCTCTGCCGGAGTCGGCATTGGGCCCAAGGCTTGAGTTCTTAATTCATCTGTTTTTAATGGCATGGTAAAGCCTGTACTCTTATTGCGAAGCGGTAAAGATAACGGAATTGGCAATAGGAATAAACTCCAAAACGGAAAACTTATTGCTTATCATCTGTAAGGTGAAATTTTATTCATAAATTTGTCATAAATATTTACTTTTACTTGAATTAATACTCGGCTATGGGTATTTTCCTGAGCAAGATAATTAAAAATGTAGGGAGTAATGAATGAGTTTGGCACAACATGATACGATCCACCCTCAGTTGATCTTAGGTGATGCCCTTCCAGCGGCAATTGAATCAAGTGGAAATGCCCAGCATTTGTATGTATCGCTGTCCGACATTATTTTAGATTCGTTGTTTTATCATCCTTCGATTGAGCAACATTTTGCGAATCTAACTGAACTTGAGCAAGGCTCTTTGCAATCCATTCTTGATGACAAAGCGGTGGCGGAGCATTTTACGTCAACCATTGTTGATAGAGTCGTGGCAGCGGTTCAAAAAAATCACACTACGATTCGTGTCTGTTTGAGTGATGCAGATAGTTACACTTATAAAGCGTTGATCGGTGGAAGTGTTGAAACGGATGAAATTAACCCAGCGATGGGAGTGCGTGGCGTATCGCGTTTTTCTTCCATCCAGTATGCGAAAGCGTTTAGTTATGAATGCGCTGTGATCAAGGCATTGCGCAAGCAAGGATTGAACATCGAAATTGTGGTGCCATTTGTTCGAACATTAAGTGATGCGGCTACGATCATTGACCGACTGGCAGAGCAGTCTTTACCTCGGAGTTTAGATGGTTTGAAAGTGCTTTATTCTTGCGATGTTCCATCAGCGGCATTATTGGCAGAGCGTTTGATGCACTATTTTGATGGTGTGGTCATCAACATCGATAACTTAACACAATACACATTAGGCATTGATAAAGAGAATCCCGAACTTTCCCATTTGTTTAATCCAGAGAGTGAGGCGGTCATCACGTTGCTCGATTTAGCATCAAAAGCGGCACGTCATGCGAATAAGCCGATTTTGGTCGTCACCCAAGCACTCGCAAGTTATCCAAAGCTGCAGGAACACTTAGCTGAAAGTGTTCAGGCTGATGTTGTGGTAAAAATGTAATGATCTGATTTGGGCGCAGAATAGCTGCGCTCAACCCTAACTTTTTGTAACAACTCATTGACATTTCGCGGCGTATACCTTGAACTGGTCTGACAACCATATTGAAAAGGTCAAGCCTCATGCTCTCCCCATTAATAAAAGCGAATCTTTACTTAAATCTGTTTGGTTTTTTAAAAGTGCCATTGATTTGGTCCTGCAGGCCAAAGATTTTAGTGCTAAACGAACGCTCTGTAGAAATCAGAATTCCACTTAAACGTCGCAATAAAAATCATTTAAATAGTATGTATTTTGGTGTGTTAGCCGTTGGTGCAGACGTAGCGGGCGGTTTTATGGCAATGCATAAAGCACAACAGCGTGGCTCCAAAGTATCGTTGGCGTTTAAAGCGGTTAGTGCGGAGTTTTTAAAAAGGCCGGAGGCGGATGTTCATTTTCATTGCCATGATGGTCAGCTAATAGACAGTATGCTTGATGAAACTATCGCAACCGGAGAGCGGGTCAATCAGACAGTAAAGATCATTGCAACCTGTCCTTCATTGCATGGTGACGAGCCTATGGCGGAGTTTCATCTTACTTTATCGTTAAAGCGTATTGGTAAATAAGGCTGAATTAGAGACTACTCGCTTAATTCTATCGGTTCAATGTCGACAATCTTATTTCTATTTAAAACAATTTTCCAACGGTAGTAGCGGGGCTCTTCTTTATGGTTATCTTCTTTGATAATCAAGTTGAGCAAGTGCCGTTTTTCTACGGTTTCTCGACTCACTTGACCACCACTTAACTGATAAATGCGATTAGAGCCTTTGTCCATCAAACGGGTAATCGGGCGTAGATCAATGTGTAAAGTTTCGCGTGTTTCCTCATATCCACTCATGAAGCGTGAGGTTGACATGGCCGTTTCTGAGCGATAGTGAAGTACCTGTTCCTCCCTTTGAACAATGCGTTTCTTTCGAATTGTTTTGATTCGGTCTGGTAATTTACTCAGGTTGGTATAATCAAGCCATTCAATTTTGTAACCTACAGATTTTCCGGTCGTTGGGTCTATGTAACGACGCTTCCATTTAGGTTTTCCTTTACGGATCCAGCGCCACAGCATATCGCGTAAGTCATCTTTAAAGATCTCGCGTAATGCATAAACAAACGACATAGCGATGATAAAAGAGGCGGTGATTTCCCCCCAATAGTCGCGAGCTGTAATGGCGATGACGGTGACAAACAGCATTACAAGTCCAGTCGCGATGCCTTTTACGGCACGCTTCATGTTATTACCTAAAGAGGTGACGTGTTCATTAAGCACAATGGGATGCTCGATTAAACGGCGTAGTAGGCGCATCTTGTTACTCAGCCGAGTGATGTCTTCCCCTGCCTTTGCCGAGTTGTAATTGTTAAGTTTACGATGTGCCTGTTCTTTCTCAACCAGTGTAATTAGACGCTCTTTGATGGTTTTATATTCACCATCGCGGTTCATGTGTGCGACTAGGGAAAGAAACTTTTGCTCAGTATACCAAGATAAATAGTTATCAATATTGGCGTAATAGCGTTTTAAGCTCTCTTCATAAGGAATGCTGCGGCGCAATCTTTTCAAAATATCTAAAGAGAGTTCAATGACACTATCAACTTCATCTGATGTGACGGTGTCACTCGTCGTATTGAGTTGTACTACAGCTTTATCTAGAGCGATAACATACTGATAAGCAAATAAACTCAAACTGACTCGATACTGAGTAGAAGAGAGATGGCCTCGTTGTGCAAGCCGGCTGTGTACTAAGGGCAGTAACGTTTTATCACTGTAATACGCACGCTCTTGATGGATGAAGCTATAGTAAAAGTCAGATTCAGGAAGTATTTCGGGTGTTAGACCTAAATCACCGGGAATGAATAGGTAAATGTCTAGATCAAGTTCTTTGCTCTGAGACATGGCATGTGAAATTTTAAGCGTGATGGTATCTTGCTTATCGACATTAACCAAAGAAAGCTCCTGAAAAAATGCTTATTTTTCCCTTGAATGCAGGAAAGGATAACAGAGATCACGTATAATCTCTGCAAAATTGAGGTGAGACATAGTAAATGATTAACGTTGGTCAAATAAACAGTTTAGAAGTCGTAAAGATTGCTGATTTCGGCGTATTTTTGGATGCTGAAGATTTTGGAACCACTTTACTGCCTAAACGATTTACCCCAGATGGGGTTGAATTGGGGCAGAAAATAGACGTATTTTTGTATTTCGATTCAGACAATCAACTTGCCGCGACGACTGAAAAACCGATTGCAAAAGTAGGCGAGTGGGGATTGATGAAAGTTCAGGGTGTGAATAGCACTGGTGTTTTTGTTGATTGGGGTCTGAAGGGTAAAGATTTATTGGTGCCTTACAGCGAACAGCGTGCTCGTTTTAAAGAAGGACAAATGATTTTAGTGTATGTCTACACTGATAAGGCTTCCTGCCGCATCGTAGGCACAACAAAATTCAACAAGTGGCTGGACAAAACCCCTGCAAACTATACGCAGAATCAGCAAGTTGATCTATTAATTGCAGAACACTCAGAACTCGGATACAAGGCCATCATCAATGGCGAGCATTGGGGGATGATTTTCCCATCAGATGTGTTTGGTAAGTTGTTTATTGGTAAGACCTTAAAAGGCTACATCAAAAATATCCGTGAAGATGGAAAAATTGACCTAGCTCTGCAAAAAATTGGCGTAGCAAAAATGGATGAGCTAAGCACTAAGATCATAGAGTTACTTGAGAAAAAGGGTGGTTTTCTTCCATTAAGTGATAAATCGACACCAGAAGCTATTTTTTCGATGTTCCGTACCAGTAAGGGAACCTTTAAGAAGAGCATTGGTGGTTTGTACAAGCAGGGAAAAATTACCATTGGGGAAGATGGAATTCATCTTGTATAGCTGAGGCGTTCACCTCCTGCTGCAATCTATTTTCCTTGACGATAAAAAAAGGCCCAAAACTTTTCCGTTTTTGGGCCTAGGGGAATGGCTCATTTGAGCCTACGCTAATCATTAAAATAGTCGTACTTATGCTTCCCTGTAAGTATAGTTGTTATCGCTAGAAGTGCGCGTGTTTTCTAGATTTTTGTCCTATTTTTGGGCATGTTAAAACAAATTTTTATCTTTAACGAGTTCTCTTGGTAAACCATTTTTTATGCGGTTTCCTACCCATTTCCCTAGGCCAATCACATCGTTACCGAGTTTAACCAGCACTTCGCCAGTGCCAGTTTGTAGTGCTGGTCTGACATCTCTGCCCATGTACCAATCTCGCGCTTCTTCAATCGATAGTGTGATGCAGTTTGATTCGTTACCAGTCGCTAATGATGTAGCGACTTGATGTTGCCAGCGATAACCTTTTTTATGTGTTTCAGCGATTTTTATCCCCATGCGAGAGAAGCGGAATTTGCCGAGCATAGGTTCCAGTGCGTTTGGAAATAACCATACATCATTATCACGTAGCCAGACACTGGTATCATCGGGGATCACAACTTCAAACGTTTTCATGAGTTGATCCGCGATCTCTTGTGTGAGTTTAAGGTTGGCTTTCGCAAAAGGAAATTGACCTAAGCGTTTGTTGACTTCAGGATGGGGTACAGAGCTAAGTTTCCGGATTTTCGCAACAAAAAAACCTTCACAATCATAAGTTTGAGGGAATATATGCAAGAACCCTTCGTCTGTAATAGCTGCTTTTGCATCCTCAAACAATGAGCTAAGGGAAACAAATTCAACTGATTGTGGATATTTTTCTTTTAGATACAAGCACACTTGTTGGTTCTCTTCTGTACTCAATGTACAGGTTGAGTAGACCATCACACCGCCGGGCTTTAAAGCTTGAAACGCACTTTCAATCAAATCTTTTTGTGTTGTGGAAATCGACAATACAGATTCTTTGCTCCAGTTTTTCATCGCATCAGGATCTTTACGGATGGTACCTTCTCCTGAGCATGGCGCATCTATTAACACCGCATCAAATTGTTCCGGTAACCAACCGCCAAAGACTCGACCATCAAAATTGCTCAGTGCACTGTTACGTACACCGCAGCGTTCGATATTAGCATGCAGCACTTTAACACGGCTGGCTGAAAATTCGTTGGCGACTAATACGCCTTCATTTTCCATACACGCCGCAATTTGCGTTGTTTTTGAACCCGGAGCCGCCGCCATGTCGAGTACTGAATTGAACGATTCACCGCCAGTGAAAAGAGCGGATACTGGCATCATAGAACTGGCTTCTTGAATGTAAAAAAGACCTGCCATATGTTCGGCGGTATTACCTAAAGGTACGACAGACTCGTCGGCTTCAATCCAAAAACCCGTATTACACCAAGGCACTGGTGATAAAGCCCATCCTTTTTCTACGGCGCGTTGACAAAAACTATCGACAGAGATTTTTAGCGTGTTGACTCGGATACTTTTACGCAAAGGACGCTGGCAAGCTGCAATAAAATCACTCATCGTTAGATGTGTGGGTAGTATCGCTTCAATTGTCGCAAGAAAAGGTTCAGGTAGGGTTATATTGGCGTGCAAAGCAGTATCTCGTCTGGGAGTTGAGGCCGGATTATATAAGAATCGTGATGAGATCAAAATAATAAAAAATGCAGCCGATCAGCTGCATTTTATAAGAATCAAGGTTAACCCTTTAAGGTTTTGGTATGGCTGTTCGCCATTGGTGCCATTCTGGTTTGGCTTCAGGATATAAGTAAAATGCTTGGCCTTGTTTAGCGATAGGCTGTAGCTGTTTTTGCTCTGGAGTGGCAAATGTAATTCCGCCTTTCATGATGCTATCTAACGTGCCTGCTTTTATATTTGCACCAGATAAACCGATGGATACATCGACGCCAGAAGTGTTCCAAAATACGCTATTGCTGCGAACCAGATAAGCGAACTCTTTTTGGATTTCAATGGTAAACATGACGCGGTCTGCAAAGTCTCCTAGAGCAACATGGGTTACTTTGCCTACTTCCATTTCACGGTAGAGAACAGGGCTGTCTTCAGTCACTGATCCTCGTGTTTCACTTTGTAAGGTGAATTCAATACCGAGTGCTTGTTGTGGCTGTTTTTCTAGTTCAAATTGATACTGCACATCGCCAAACCCAGGTTGGACCTCAATGCTGGAACTGAGTAAGTTTTGCAGATTTTCAACACCATTGAAGCCAATCTTAGTTTTCGCTACCCAAAAGTGAGAGCCATTTCTGGCAATGCCTAATGCGTAGCTAGGCTCAATTCTCGCTTGGAGTGTAACTTGGTTTGTCTTGAAATCGGGTGTTACAGAAACAACCTCTCCCACAGTGATATTGTTATATTTGATGGATGTTCCTAGCGTAATGCCAAAGGATGAATCGGCCGTTAAGATGATTTCTTGGCCCGCCTTACGTGCTTGATCGTAGCTGTCATAGAGCTTCCACAAATTCTGATCTTTGTTATCAATGCCTTGCAACGAATCAAATGCAATGCCTCCTTGAATTAAAGTTTTTAAAGGAGCGGCTTTGACTTTTACGCCTGCAAGTGTTGCATTAATTTCGACGCCAGAACGGTTCCAAAAAACAGTTTGATTCGTAATCAGATGGCGATATTGATTCTCTATTTTGACCTCGATTTTCACACCTTCTTTAGTGAGCTTAAAGCCAAAAACACTGCCTACTTGAAGGTTACGGTATAGGAGCGGGCTGCCCGGATTGATGGGAGGAAGCTCGTCGGCAAAAAGAGTCAGTGTCTGTGAGCCGCTTTGATTATATTTTGCAAGCTCAGCTAAGGATTTACTTTGATATAGCGGGTATTCATTACTCGCATTTTCAGCGCCTTCGCTGATGAAACTGATTGAGCCGGCGAGCAGTTGTTTGGCAGGAGGGATCGAAACATTAAGGCCTGATTCGGTGAGCTCTGCGGTGGCCGAGCCTGTAATGTAAAAACGATTCTGTGAGCGTATGAGTGATGAGTACTCTTCATCAATCAGCGTATTGAGCACAACACTGTCTTGCTGCAACTTTACGTCAATTACTGAACCTACCGCGATGCCTCGATACAAAATCTGGCTACCCACATCTAAGCCATATGAGCTTTCCGCTGTAAGTTTGATAGCAATCGATTTTGCTTGTGACTGATTAAATTCAAATTGGCGAATTGCAGTGAAACTTCTGGCCTTTTCGCCCTTGCCAGGAATGAGTGTCAAGTAATTCCCTTTGATCAAATTACCGATGTTCTCAACTCCAGAGAGTGAGACTTTGGCCTCTTCCAACACAAAACGGCTTCCCGAATTGAGCATATCACTAAAAGCCGGCTGGATAGCGGCAGAGGCGATGATCTGTTGGTGACTTTTACTGAGCTGCAATTCCGTGATTTGGCCGACTTCTATTCCTCGGTAAATGATGGGGGCACCGGTTTGGTTAATATTATGCTGATCGGGTAGGGTGATTTTCACAGGGATACCACGCCCTGCGGTTTTTAAATCGCGATAGAGACTAAATTGGGTATTTTGTTCAACAGGCTCCCCACCGTCCGGTGAATCGACGGCAATTGAACCACCGATTAATGCACTTAAACTTTCTAAGCGGACGTCAACACCTTCAAAGCCAATGCTTGCACCAACACCGCTGACATTCCAAAAACGGCTTTCATTGGTAATAATGTGGCGATACTCGTCTTTTATCGAGGCTTGAATGAGTACCGACTTTGCATCGTCATCGAGTTTGTAGTTAAACACTTCACCAATCGGAATTTTTTTATAGACGATTTGTGAGCCAACAGAAATACCTCCGAGATCGCGAGCCTTTAGAGAAATGATAAGCCCTTGATTAGGCAGTAGATCAGAAGGTGCACCATCTAAAGCACTAAACACTTTATCGTGTTCAGCTGAACTATTTTCGTTACCCGGTTGAATCGCAATATAGTTTCCTGAAACCAACGCATCTAGACCTGAAACGCCAGATAAACTGGCCGTTGGCTTCACTAACCAAAATCGGGTATTGTCATTGAGTAACTGAGTAGCTTCTGGATAAATATCGGCTTCCACATAGATGTTTTCTAATCCTTCGGACAGTTTAATATCTCTTACCATGCCGACTTCGAGCCCTTGGTAGCGAATGGTTGTTCGCCCTGCGACTAAGCCTTGTGCGTCCGAAAAATAGATCTGGATTCGTTCGCCAGCATCGTGAATGGCTTTAACGACTAACCAACCTGCGAGCGCCATGGTGAGTATGGGCAGTATCCACAAAGGTGAGATGCCCCTGTTTCGCTTAACATCGGGAGTGTATGAGGGCTGGCTTGAAATTTGTTTACTCATGTGAAGGCTCGTTTTGGTCTGCGATTTCTGGGTAATTATCCCAGATGAGTCTTGGGTCCATACTTTCCGTGGCGAGCATGGTGAGTACAACCACCAAGCCAAAGGCAACGGCTCCATAACCGGGAGTGAAGTCGAGAATTTGACCGCGATCAACCAGTGTCAACATAATTGAGATGACAAACAGATCCATTACCGACCATTTGCCGATCCATTTAATCGCGAAATAAATGTTCATTCTCTGACGGTGGTAAACCGTTCGCTTAAATTTAATCGCCAGTAATAGATAGGTCAGGCCGAATATTTTTACAATAGGCACGATTATACTGGCCACAAAAATGATGATTGCAATTCCGACCATACCACTATTAATCAGTGACGCAACACCAGAGAAAATGGTGTCTTCTAATCGCTGTCCGTTGGTAATTAAAATCGATATTGGAATCAGGTTCGCGGGGAAAATAGCGACACTTGCTGCAATTAAATAGGCCCAAGTTCGTTGTATCGAGTTGGGTTTCCGGTGATATAATTTTTGCGCGCAACGCACGCAGTGCGTATTTTCGGGTTGTGAAAGATGGCAATGGTGGCAATGCACCTCTTTACGCTCGAAGACATATTGATTCTCTGGCTGCCACGCTTGCCAATAGCGCCTTACGCTAACTCGAGTCGCTAGCAATACGGTTGCCAGTTGCAGCAAGACTAAACCATACAACCCCACACCGATAAAAATGTCGGAATAATCTTGAAGTTTAAAACAAGATACCGCCACGCTGACTAAAAAAACATCGAGCATTACCCACGCTTTTAATCGCTGAATAATGATCAGTGAGCCACGCAGTAGATGAAACCATCGATAACGCAAGGCGATATGAGCGGTCACTACGGAACCACACACTAAAAGTGGCGCAATAGAGCTGCAAAATAGCACCAATAAAGCGAGCGCTCCAAAGCCCTCTTCAGCCAGCGCAAAGACACCGGATGGCAAGGTGGCGGGGATCATCACCCCAACCAAGCGAATGCTGATGAATTCAAAAAAATGAGAGGGGATAAACAGTAACAAGCAAGTAATGGCAACGGCTAAATCCCCAGATAAAGAGGGAGATCCACCGCGGTACAGTTGGGTACCGCAGCGTGGACAATAGGCACTTTTTCCATGCTCAACCTCGACGAGATCAACGGCCAATTCACAGCCGTGACACAACCTCACGCCGTTAGGTGATTGTGGATGTTGAATAAGCGCTGAATGTTGAGACAAACAATCATCCTAATTTATTGTTACCCAATCACTAAACGTACGATTGGAGATTTCCATAAAGGGTCTGATATAACCCATCTTGCTCGACTAATTCTCGATGCGTACCCATTTGGCTAACTTGACCATCTTCCAGCACGTAAATTATATCGGCTTGTTTCACTGCCGAAAGGCGGTGCGCAACAATTAAAGTAGTTCGACCTTTCAAAAATCCAGTCAGAGCATTGTGCAATGCCGCTTCAGTTACCGTATCTAACGCGGATGTTGCTTCATCCAAAATAACAAATTTAGGATTGCTCAGTACCATCCGAGCGATGGCTAAACGTTGACGTTGTCCGCCCGACAAGCGAATACCATTTCGACCAACTAGCGTTTCTAAACCGTCACTGAGATTCGCAGTCACATCATCCAGTTGTGCAATATGCAGCGCTTGCCATAATTCCTCTTCTGCATATTGACCGCCGAGGGTCAAATTATGCCTTAAGGTGTCGTTGAATAGTATAGGTTGTTGTAATACCACGGCAATGTTATCGCGAATAATATCAAAACTTATCTCTTCAGTGGTCGCACCATTAAAACGGATCTGCCCGGAATTGGGCTGATACACACCAATTAACAGTTGGATCAACGTGGATTTCCCACCACCACTTGCGCCAACCAACGCAACTTTTTTACCCGCCGGAATCGTGAGCGAGAGATCGTTGAGCACACTCTTTTCACTATCGTAGGCAAAATTAACGTGAGAAACCTCAACATCGACCTGGCGGTTATCCGTGAATGGGTTAATTTTGCAAATAGGGCGAGGCTCTTCCTCCAGTGCAAGCAGATCATTAATGCGATGAAAGGCCGCCTTTGCACTGTACCAAGAAAATTGAATACTCAGCAGTTCTTGCACTGGGCCTAACATAAACCACAAATAACCGAAAACGGCGAAAATTTGCCCTATGGTCAAGTCGCTAAAGACCACCATCAGCATCGCGACCGCTCTAAATAGCTCAAAACCAAGTAAAAACAGGAGAAATGAGACGCGCCCTGCAGCCTCTGATTGCCATGCATATTTGTCTGCATTCTCTCGGACTTGGTTGGCTTGCTGTTTGAGTTCATTGAGAAACTCTCGCTCTTTATTAGCGGCACGCAATTGATAAATGCCATCTAATGTTTCGACTAGCCGATTTTGAAAGCGTTCATACGCTTGGTTTTCTCGCTTTTTCAGATGTTTGACTTTGCTTCCGAGTTTACGTGAAAAGTAAATCACAATCGGGTTGACCAATAAAATAAACAGCCCTAAACGCCACTCAAGCCAGAGTAAAACACCCGCTGTGCCTAACACGGTCAGTAGGCTGATGATAAATTTACTGAGTGTGCTACCTATGAATTGATCAATGGTTTCGATGTCGGTGATTAAGTGAGCATTAATACCACCACTGCCTTTGGTTTCGTACTGCCTGATACTTATCCGTCCTAATTTATCAATCATTTTGCAGCGCATTTGGTAGGTGATGGTTTTGGACACCAAAGTAAATTGACGGCTTTGAAGTATGTTGAGCGCTTGGCTGACGCTACGCATCAAGACCACTAGCAATAACGTGAGCGCAATATAGCCTGTTGGGTTTTGCATCGACGTCGGTAGAATAGTATTCATCATCGCCAAACCAGAAGCGGGTTTATTCAGCAGAACTTCGTCGACCATTAATGGCATTAATAGTGGAATAGGGACACTAACCAGCGTTGCAATAACCGCGATCGCATTGGCAAATAGAAGTGTAGGTCGATGTTTTTTTACTTGTTTTATTACCCAAGAGCGGCTAATAGTGTCATTGGAATTAGTCATTATGATGAGAATGCATCCTATTTATCGTGTGAGAAATTGTACGCTGTTCAAAAATAGATGTCTTCCGTTTTCAAAAGGTCGTTGAGTTTATATGAACATAGAAGAATACCGCCGTCTTACCAAGCAGGCGGTGGCACTGGTTGAATCTGAAACGGATTTAATCGCTAATCTTGCCAATTTGAGCGCCTTATTTAACATGGAGCTTGAAGATCTTAACTGGGTGGGTTTTTACCTAATAAAAGAAGAGCAACTGGTTCTCGGTCCCTTCCAAGGAAAACCAGCTTGTGTACGCATCCCCTTAGGAAAAGGTGTGTGTGGTACTGCGGCGGCGACTAACCGTATAC
>NZ_CAWNIB010000309.1:0-13958 GCF_963874405.1 Vibrio sp. V08_P9A1T1 | reverse complement strand
TTGTAATGAGTTTACTAGCACAAAATGCTATCCTTGCGCGTCATCACCTTATGAGATAAAGATAATGAGCAAATTAACTGCTGACCTTCAAGCAAACTTAGAATTGTTTATTGAACAAACAAAAGAGACCCAACTAGTATGGGGCTTAAAAAATGAAGATGGTTGGCTGGCATGCGACTCGACAGAATTTGAAAGTAGTGAAGTTATGCCCTTTTGGTCAACCAAAGAAGATGCACAAACTCACAACGTTGAAGAGTGGTCTGACTTCGAAGTGTTAGAAATCCCTCTCGATATTTTCGTAGAAGATTGGTTGATTACCCTTGATGAAGATGGTGTATTAATTGGCACCAACTGGAATGCAAGCTTAGAAGGTAAAGAAGTAGAACCTGCAGATTTGGCCAAAATGTACCTTTAGTACCTTGAACTATTTAGTACCTTGAGCTAAATAATGGGTGTTCTATTTGCACGCTATTCCATTCGCAAACACTAGAACACCCGTTTAAATTTCACTTGATCTATACGTTGATTATTAGATACATCATAAAGTTACAGTTTGCTTTTGGTGAAGCGCATTCATCACCAACGCTTTGTTTACTAAATAATCGTTTAAACCCGCTTTACGTAGCTCACATGATGGGCAATCGCCACAACCATCACCAATAATACCGTTATAACAAGTCAGTGTTTCGTGTCTTATGAGTTCGAGAGCATCATGTTGATCCGCCAATGCCCAAGTTTCTGCTTTGTTTAGCCACATTAAAGGAGTACGAATGTTGAATGGGCGATCCATCCCTTGCACCAAAGCAATGTTCATCGCTTTAACAAAATCATTTCGGCAATCCGGATAGCCAGAAAAGTCTGTTTCACAAACACCAGTAATCACCTCATCTGCGCCTATTTGATACGCGTAAATACCCGCAAGGGTCAAAAACAGAATGTTACGCCCCGGCACAAACGAGTTCGGTAACCCATTCTCTTGTAACTCGTGTGATACTGGAATATCGTCACGAGTGAGTGAACTGATCGCCAACTCATTGAGTAAGCTAACATTCATGACTTTATGTGCAGCTACACCTAACTTTTTCGCTAAGGTGCTGGCAACCTCAATCTCGAGTTTATGGCGTTGGCCATAATCAAAGGTGATGGCGTGCACTTCATCAAACTCTTTTAATGCCTGAACCAAACAGGTTGTTGAATCTTGGCCACCACTAAATACCACAACGGCTTTTTTCATTTTCCTCTCCTCAGGCAATACTTAAATATTTATGCGTTTGAATCGATAAACGCCAGTTCCTCGCAATGCATGTTTCAATGCACAATTGAGTTGCCCGCTCTTTCTGACTAATAGGCTGTAAAGCAATCACTGTTGAATCAGGAACTTGCGCTCGCAGCAATAACGTATCTAGCTGTTCAATATCTTTAGCCGTTGCGACGGGGTGCTTGATCTCATTTGCTCTTAACAGAGCTGAATCGAGTACAGGCAGTTTGCCCTTCATTGCAACTTTTGGTGACACTGTCACCCATGTATTTACCGAGGTTTGAACCGGGAATGTGCCGCTGGTTTCAATTTGAATGTGACATCCGATTGCCTCAAATGCTTGCGCAAGTGGACGCAGATCATAAATACACGGTTCACCGCCCGTAATTACAATATGTTTAGCATGATAACCCTGTGTTTTATAGAGCGACACCATCTCTTCTGCACTGACTGAGCACCAAGTTGGGCTATCTTGGGTTTTGGCTAGCACATCATTGATTGGGCGTTCATCTTGCGGCGTTGCATCCCACGTCTGCTTTGTATCGCACCAAGCGCATCCCACTGGGCATTCTTGCAAACGAATAAAAACCGCAGGAACGCCGGTATGCACGCCTTCACCTTGAATGGTCTCAAACATTTCATTAATTTTGTACAACGTAAACTCAGCCTAACTCAATATCAAAAAATGCAGGTCGCTGACCTTAATAGATGCCTTGCCTTAGGTCAAACTAAACCCATCACGTGCGTAAAAATTTGACTAAATCAGTGGCGATCACATCTCAACTTGCATAAGCTGCTGGCTTTCTTCTTCACTTAATTTAGGTAAGTCATGTATAAACTCATCGCTTTAGATATGGACGGTACTCTTCTCAATAGCCAAAAACAGATCACAGCCAGAACAAAACAGGCTATAGCCAAAGCTCGTGAAAAAGGCGTAAAAGTGGTGCTGGCGTCTGGACGTCCCATTGATGGCATGCGCGATAAGTTGCAAGAACTGCATTTAAACTCAAATGAGGATTTTGTCCTTTACTACAACGGCTCAATGGTTCAAAACATTGGCAGTGGTGAAATTATTCATCACAAAATTATCGATGGCCGCTCTGCAAAATTAGTCGCTAACCTTGCTAACCAACTTAACGTGAATACGCACGCCTTTAGCCAAGTTCATGGTCTGATCACGCCTAAAATCAGTGAATATACCGAGCTTGAAGCAAGAATCAACGGACTGCCGATCACGGAAATGGATTTTGAACAGCTTGAAGATGATCATCCCATCATCAAAGCAATGATTGTGGCAGAGCCGAGCTTGCTACAGAAAGCCATTGAACAACTTCCTCCGGAACTCTATCAGCAGTTTACCATTGTACAAAGTGCACCATTCTTTCTTGAATTCTTAAACACACAGAGTAATAAAGGCGTCGGTGTCAAAGCGATTGCCGAGCACTTGGGGATCGAGGCTAAACACATTATTTGTATGGGAGATGCTGAAAATGATCATCACATGCTGCAATACGCAGGACTTGGAATTGCAATGGCAAATGCGATGGAACAAACGAAGCAGCTAGCCGACTATATTACACTCAGTAACGACGACGATGGTGTGGCAGTTGCTATAGAAAAATTTGTACTCGGTGAGTCTCACGAATAGGCATTAAAGACGCCTCAGTCGAGGCGTCTTTAATCGGGATGTTGACTAAACAACCAGGTTAAGCACAGCATTTTCTCATGAACCATGCAAAGATGAGCATGAGTAGTGGCAAGCGGAGCGTCTCAACCATTAAAGAGAAAATACTGCTGTATGAAACGAGCGTGGCACCAAATAACACCACTTGATTGAGTGCTAATAACAAAATGATCAGCAGCCACATTCGTTGAAGAGTGATGTGTAGTGGTTCAGTGCCCTTTGTCATAACTAAAGCCGATGCCGTCAGCAAAATGGCTAACCAAGCGGTGAAACTAGGCAAGGGCCAGATCATAACCAGCAGTGCAACCGTGATCGTTAAACCCCACCATACCCCACGCGAACCCAGCAGTGTTCTGACGTCGGTATAAGATTGTTCATCTAAACGAACAATATGCCACGCGACCAGAGCGCCCAACAATCCACCTATCACCATATCGCTGATGAAGGCTTCCCCAATATAGAATTTGGCCAACATTAATAGCCCCATCAACACGATAAAACCCACAAACATTCGGTTGAAATCGAGATGATCAAAAGCTCGCAATAGTGATATCCCTACACCAAACCAAACTGCAATCGGTAAACTTGGAAAACCGTACCCGTAACTTTGGCAAAGTTCCAACAATGGTATATAAGCATGAGGTCTTGGTAATGCAAATCCTTGCTGAGCCACCAATGACAATAATGAACTCACGGTAACCACAAAAAATATCTTATAAACAGACTCTTTACCCAGATAACAGGCAATCACTGGAAATAAAACTATCAGCAATAAAGGATCCGTCAATTTGGTGATCCATACTGCGATTTGATAAATCGACGAACTCAGCGTATACGGCCATTCCGCGACCGTATTCTGCAATTTCATCATCCAGCCTAATTCGATTTGGTGAAACCGAGGCGCAGCAGAAACCAGATTCTCTACATAAATCACGGGTTGACTATCCGCTTCTTGATACATGGTTTTGATCCGATCCCATTGCTCAGGGTAACGATACTGACTTGCATCAATACGATACGGATCGATCAGCATTGCGCTAGCAACCTCGACACCATAATGAGGAGCAAACCAAATAGGCAACTCATGTCCATTACGGCTATTTTTTGACTCAAAAGCAATCACATCGGAATCACTGCGACAGCTGTAAACGACAGCCGTATCCGTATACCCCAACGTGCGCCCTACCGTTACAACAAGGCCCGTTTCTTCCCATGTTTCTCTTTGCGCGGCCAATTCTGGAGATTCACCGGGAGATATCGTCCCTCCTGGCAATGAAATCTGCTTGGTGATCACCTCGTTAACGAGCACGATCTTATGATCGGCTTTAACTAGGCATAGAGCACCACGAATATTATCTGGTAGCGTTACGGGTTGTTGAGCGACACCAACACTTGACCAGAACAACGACAGCAAACAGACACTCAACAATGAAAACTGTTTTAACACATTAAAAATCCATGATTATTATTATCGAATTACTTGCTATCGATTGACTTTCTTAACCAATGTATATGCGATGAGAAACCAGAACGTTGATAAAAAGATTGCGCTCCTTGGTTAAAATCCCACACTTCGACAAATACTTGGGTAATACCGTACTCTTTTAATGTCTGCTCCATTTTTTGAAACAGCTGCTGTGCGATATGCTGCTGACGATATTGTGGCTCAACGTAAAGCTCATCAATACTGCCCATTGGTACCGCTTTGCTCACGCTTGAAATTAACTCGCAAAAGTGACCCGATATAAATCCCACAATTTGACTGTCTATTTTGGCAACGTAAACCAAACATTCCGGATCATCTAAATAACGAGCAATACTTTTTTCTTGTTCAATCTCTTCTGCTGTTTTGAAATGCTCAGGGCAAGCAAGGTGATGCTCATGATGAAGGTCATACATCAACTGATTCAGTTGCGGTAAATCACGATCACAAGCAGGAGTTATGATAACTAACGACATATTTCGCGCTCTGAATGAATAAAGCTTTGGCAGTGATTCTATAAGATAGTGATTAAAAAATATATCTTCATGCGTAGCGTTTTTGGTCGATTGAGCGCTAATTTCGTCTTAGAACTAAGACAGATGAACTAAGAGAAACAAATAAAATGCGGATTGCAAATTGGCAATAAAAACGCCTCATTCATCTGAGGCGCCTCGATTAATCGTCAACTATAGGGTAGCCGCTAGTGATGGAGCGCTTTTTCTAACTCACTCAAGCTCATTGGGTCATCAATTGTTGAAGGGACAGCATACTCTTCGCCATCGGCAATTTGTCGAATGACGCGACGCAGAATTTTACCAGAGCGCGTTTTGGGTAAACGATCAACAATTAACGCATGCTTAAAGCACGCTACCGCACCAATTTCACTGCGCACTTTGTTAACAAGTTCTTGTTCCAACTCGCGCTCATCCACCTTAACGCCATCTTTGAGTACCACCAACCCTAGCGGCAACTGCCCTTTCAGCTCGTCATACACTCCGACTACAGCACATTCGGCAACCGCAGGATGAGCACCGACGATTTCTTCCATCTCCCCCGTAGATAAACGATGGCCTGCAACGTTTATCACATCATCAATTCGCCCCATGATGAAGAGATAACCCTCTTCATCCAAATAGCCACCATCACCAGAAACATAGTAACCGTCAAATTGAGCAAGGTAACCGGACTCAAATCGTTCGTGATCACGCCATACCGTCGCTAAACAACTTGGTGGTAAGGGGCGTTTCAACGCCACAAACCCTTGTTGATTGGCGGGCATCACTTCACCTAGCTCATTGAGAATCTCAACCTGATAACCGGGAATCGGTTTCGTTGCTGACCCCGCTTTAATTGGCATTGACTCAAGCCCTATCGGATTTCCAGCAATCGCCCAACCGGTTTCGGTTTGCCACCAATGGTCAACTACTGGCTTTTTAGTGTGCTGCTCTACCCATTCAAGTGTCGGCGGGTCAAGACGTTCTCCGGCCATAAAAATAGTGGTTAAAGTGGATAAATCATAATGTTTGAGTAGATCGCCATTGGGATCTTCTTTTTTGATGGCGCGAAAGGCGGTTGGCGCAGAAAACAGTACGTCCACCTTATACTCTTGGCACACTCGCCAAAATGCAGCCGGATCGGGTGTGCGCACCGGTTTACCTTCATACAAAATAGTGGTGCAACCGTGAATCAAGGGCGCATAAACAATGTAAGAGTGACCGACTACCCACCCCACGTCCGACGCAGCCCAAAAAACACCTTGTTGAGGCATATTGTAGATGGTTGACATGGAGTACTTCATCGCGACTGCATGACCACCGTTGTCGCGCACCACCCCTTTAGGTTTGCCTGTCGTACCTGATGTGTAAAGAATATAAAGCGGATCGGTCGCCAAAACCGGCACACAATCATGTGGCGGCGCTTCTTTAACGGCTCGATTCCACTCTAGATCTCGCTCATTATTTAAGTCAGCCACATACTCCGAGCGTTGTAACACCACCACTTTTTCCGGCTTCCATTTGCTGTCTAAAATGGCACGGTCAACTAAAGGTTTGTAGGGTAAAATCTTATTGATTTCGATACCGCAAGATGCCGTCATAATCACTTTCGGTTCAGCATCTTCAATACGTACCGCTAATTCATTGGGTGCAAAACCGCCAAAAACGACAGAGTGAATCGCGCCAAGCCGTGCACAAGCGAGCATCGCCATCACTGCTTCCGGGATCATTGGCATATAAATGATCACCCGATCGCCTTTAGCAACACCTTGCATTGCCAGCATTCCCGCCACTTTCGCTACCTGATCTCGTAATTGTGTATAGCTGTATTGACGCTTTCTTCCGGTCACTGGGGAATCATAAATCAGCGCGGTTTGCTCACCTCGCCCCTGTTCACAATGGAAATCTAGCGCCAACCAACAGGTATTGAGTACACCATCGGTAAACCAGCGTTCAATGCCATGCTCATCTTTTTGTAAGATAGTTTGGGGAAACTCAAACCACTCAATCTGCCGAGCTTGAGCCTGCCAAAATGATTCAGGTTCAGATTGAGCCCATTGATATTCCTTTAAATATGCCGACATAACATTTCCCTTAACATGATTTGAGGCTTAACGATGGACTCGCACCCAACCTTCCATTAACACCCGCGCGCTGCGGCTCATACTGGCTTTCTCTATTCCCCAATGACCCTCTCGTAAAACGGCTTTAGCGCCCACTTTCAGCGTACCGGATGGATGACCAAAAGTGACCGATTCTTTTGCTCCACCGCCCGCCAACATATTCACTAACGTTCCAGGGACACTGGCCGCTGAAGCGATAGCCACGGCGGCCGTTCCCATCATCGCATGATGCAGTTTTCCCATAGACAGAGCGCGCACCACAATATCGACATCGTTCGCCGATACCGCTTTACCACTGGATGACAAATAGGATTGCGCTTTTGCCACAAACGCTACTTTAGGCGTATGTTGGCGCAGTTGGGCTTGTTCAATATGCTCAATCAAACCCATTTTCACAGCGCCATAAGCGCGAATCGATTCAAACATCGCCAAGGCATGATCATCATTGTTGATCGCCTCTTGCAGCTCAGTACCTTGATAACCGATGTCGTGTGCATCGATAAAAATCGTCGGAATGCCCGCATTAATGAGCGTTGCATTCAAGGTTCCCATGCCGGGGATTTGCAGTTGGTCGAGCACATTTCCGGTTGGGAACATCACACCGCTATCATCGGCAGGATCGAGAAAATCAACCGCAATTTCGGCGGCGGGAAAAGTCACCCCATCAAGTTCGAAATCACCACACTCTTGCACTTCACCCTGCTCAATTGGCACATGGATGAGAATGGTTTTGCCAATGTTGGCTTGCCAAACGCGAACCGTTACTACACCGTTATTAGGGATCCGTTCTGGGTCGATAAAACCGCTGTGAATCGCAAATGGCCCTACCGCCGCAGAAAGGTTACCGCAGTTGCCGCTCCAGTCTACGAACGCTTTGTCTATCGAAACTTGGCCGAACAAATAATCCACATCGTGATCGGCTTGCTCACTTTTAGAGAGAATCACGGCTTTGCTGGTGCTAGAACTTGCGCCGCCCATGCCATCAATTTGTTTGCCATAAGGATCGGGGCTACCAATAACACGCAACAGCAGTTGATCTCGCGCCTCTCCCGCTTGCTGAGCCTCTTTGGGTAAATCTTCAAGCCGAAAAAACACACCCTTACTGGTGCCGCCGCGCATATACATCGCCGGAATTTTTAATGAGTTACTCACCTGATACTCCTTTATCCTTAGCGTCATTGAGCCAGAAAATCTTGCGCAAAACGCTGCAATACGCCACCAGCCTGATACACACTGACTTCATCAGCCGTGTCTAAACGACAAGTCACCGTAACCTTCTGCTGTTCGCCCTTATTTGCGCCTTGCGTACGAGTGATCACCAAGGTTAAGTCGATGCCCGGCTTAATATCTCCAACCACATCATAAAGCTCAGTACCATCGAGTTTAAGTGTGTGGCGGTCCGTTCCCGTTTTAAATTGCAGTGGCAGAACACCCATCCCGACTAAATTCGTGCGATGGATCCGTTCAAACCCCTCGGCAACAATGGCTTCAACTCCCGCCAAACGTACACCTTTCGCCGCCCAATCACGTGACGAACCTTGCCCATAATCGGCCCCAGCAATAATGATCAATGGCTGCTTACGATCCATATAAGTCTCTATCACTTCCCACATGCGGGTAACCAAGCCTTCAGGTTCAATACGCGCCAACGAGCCTTGCTTTACTTTGCCCTCCTCTTGCACCATCTCATTGAACAGTTTGGGGTTAGCAAAAGTGGCGCGTTGCGCGGTCAGATGGTCACCACGATGCGTGGCATAGGAGTTAAAATCTTGCTCCGGAACGCCCATTTTGAGCAAATATTCCCCAGCGGCACTGGTCGCTAAAATAGCGTTCGATGGCGATAAATGATCCGTAGTGATGTTGTCACCTAAAATCGCCAAAGGTCGCATGGCTGACAACCGACGTTCACCCGCTAACGCACCTTCCCAATAAGGCGGACGACGGATATAAGTGCTCATGGGGCGCCAATCATAAAGTGGCTTTTGTTTGGCCATGTGCTCATCTAATTTAAACATCTGAATGTAGATTTGTTTGAACTGTTCGGGCTTAACATGGCGCGCCACCACATCATCGATCTCTTCATCGGTTGGCCATAAGTCATTGAGGTAAATCGGCTTGCCTTGCGCATCTATTCCCAACGCGTCTTTTTCAATATCAAAACGAATCGTACCCGCAAGTGCATACGCCACCACCAATGGCGGAGAGGCAAGAAAAGCCTGTTTCGCATAGGGATGAATGCGGCCATCAAAGTTTCGGTTACCTGATAGCACAGCCGTCGTATAGAGATCGCGTTCAATGATTTGCTGCTCAATCCTAGGATCAAGCGCGCCACTCATACCATTACAGGTAGTGCATGCATAAGCGACGATGCCAAAACCGAGCTGTTCTAGTTCAGGCAGCAGGCCGGCTTCCTCTAAATAAAGTTTGGCTACCTTTGAGCCCGGTGCAAAAGAGGTTTTGACCCAAGGTTTGCGAACCAAACCCAATTGATTGGCCTTTTTCGCCAGCAACGCGGCGGCCACGACATTGCGCGGATTACTGGTATTGGTGCACGAAGTAATGGCGGCGATGATCACTGCGCCATCAGGTAATTCGCCTTCTTTGGTTTGCCACGCCCCCGCAATACCGCGCTCGGTCAGTTCGCTTGTCGGCAAACGGCGATGAGGATTCGAAGGCCCGGCTAAATTGCGCTGTACACTTGAGAGATCAAACTCCAGCACCCGTTCGTATTGCGCTTCAATCAAATCATCGGCCCATAAGCCGGTTTGCTTAGCGTACTGTTCAACCAAGGCTACTTGCTGTGCGTCTCGACCCGTGAGTTTGAGATAGTTGATGGTTTGCTCATCAATATAGAACATACCTGCGGTTGCACCATATTCAGGTGTCATATTGGAAAGCGTTGCACGATCGCCAATCGTCAATGCGCGAGCGCCTTCTCCGAAAAACTCCAGATAACAAGACACCACGCGCTGATTTCGCAAGAACTCCGTAATGGCAAGCACAATGTCGGTCGCAGTGATCCCCGCTTGGCGTTGACCAGTTAGTTTAACGCCGACAATATCGGGCAGACGCATCATTGAAGGCCGACCTAACATCACTGTTTCGGCTTCTAACCCACCGACGCCAATCGCCAGCACGCCTAATGAATCGACATGAGGAGTATGGCTGTCAGTACCGACACAAGTATCTGGAAATGCTAAGCCGTTTTTCACTTGGATGACGGGCGACATTTTTTCTAAGTTAATCTGGTGCATGATGCCATTACCCGCCGGAATAACGCTGACATTTTCAAAGGCGGTTTTGCACCATTCGATGAAGTGAAAGCGATCTTCATTGCGGCGATCTTCAATCGCACGGTTTTTTTCAAACGCGTCAGCTTCGAAGCCAGCATGTTCAACCGCGAGTGAGTGATCGACAATCAGTTGCGTTTCCACCACAGGGTTTACTTTGGATGGATCACCGCCTTGCTGAGCGATCGCGTCTCTTAACCCCGCCAAGTCCACTAAAGCGGTTTGCCCTAAAATGTCGTGGCACACCACACGCGCCGGATACCACGGGAAGTCGAGATCGCGCTTACGCTCAATCAGCTGTTTCAGCGAATCAACCAATGTGTGCGGCTCACAGCGGCGGACTAAGTTTTCCGCCAGTATTCGTGAGGTGTAAGGTAGCCGATCATACGCTCCGGCTTGGATATCATTGACCGCTTGTCGTGCATCAAAATACTCCAGCGCGGTCGCTGGTAATACTTTTTTGTATTGGCTGTTGATCGTTTGATGACTCATCAATTCCACCCATAAAACTGTCTATTCGAAACATTGTCTATTCAAAACATCGTCTAGCGAGCTAGGTTTTACCTACCATCAAACCATACACCAAAGGAGCATGGCTTGATTTCATCCCATTAACGCTGCTCTATTGGTATCCACTCTTGATGTTCAGGACCGTCATAATCGGCACTTGGGCGAATAATTCGGTTATTAGCGCGCTGTTCAAACACATGAGCGGCCCAGCCAGTTAATCGACTCATCACAAAAATAGGGGTAAATAATGGCGTAGGGATACCCATAAAATGGTAGGCCGAAGCGTGGAAGAAATCCGCATTACAAAATAGGCCTTTCTCACGTTTCATCACCGCTTCAACACGTTCTGATACCGCGTACAAATGCGTGTCACCCACCGCTTCAGATAACGCTTTTGACCAACGTTTGATCAATGCGTTACGCGGGTCACTTTCACGATAAATAGCATGACCAAAGCCCATAATTTTGTCTTTATTAGCCAACATTTGCAGAATATTGGCCTCAGCTTCGTCCGGTGTTTGCCAGCGTTCAATCATCGCCATCGCCGCTTCATTGGCTCCACCATGCAACGGGCCACGCAGTGTGCCAATCGCCCCGGTTACGCAAGAGTGAATATCTGACAGCGTAGAAGCACAGACGCGCGCGGCAAACGTTGATGCATTAAACTCATGCTCTGCGTACAGAATCAATGAGCAATGCATCACCTGCTTGTGCAGCTCGCTCGGTGCTTTTCCTGTCAGCATTTTTAAGAAGTAGCCACCAATGCATGCTTCGCTTTGATCTTCAGTCTCAATCCGGATGCCTTGGTGGCTGAAACGATACCAATAACAGATAATAGCGGGGAAAAGTGCCAACATCCGTTCGGTCGCACTCAACTGCTCAGCAAAACTGTGCTCAGTTTCAAGGTTGCCTAAAACTGAACAGCCAGTGCGCATTACGTCCATTGGATGTGTACTGGCTGGCAGCAGCTCTAGCGCGGCTTTTAACGGCTGCGGTAAACCTCGTAATCCCATTAAGCGGGTTTTGTACTGGTCAAGTTCACTTTGATTAGGTAAATGGCCAATCAATAACAGATGAGCGACCTCTTCAAACTGTGCATGGTTGGCAAGATCGGTGATGTCATAACCTCGATAAGTTAGACCCGTCCCAGTTTTTCCGACAGTACATAAAGCGGTGACTCCCGCGCTTTGACCGCGTAGACCTGCGCCGCCCAGTGGTGCGTTTGACATGTTGAACTCCTTTTCCTTTGTTTTTATTATTCCTTTGATGAAAAAAGCTCGTCGAGCTTATCTTCGTAATCGTGGTAATTGAGATAGTCATACAGCTCGCTACGGGTTTGCATGCTATCGAGCAAAGCTTGTTGGTTGCCCTGCTCTAATAAATGGCGATAGACATTCTCAGCCGCTTTATTCATCGCACGAAACGCGCTCAATGGGTAAAGCACCATATCCACTTTCACTTGAGCAAGTTCTGCACATGGGTAGAGCGGCGTCTGCCCAAACTCAGTAATGTTGGCTAAAATCGGCACTGACTTACCACAAGCTGCGCTTAACGCGGTGGAGAAACGATCGTACTGCTCAAGAGTGGTCATCGCTTCGGGGAAAATCATATCGGCTCCGGCCTGCACGCAAGCAATGGCACGTTCAATGGCGCTATCAATGCCTTCCACCGCTAACGCATCGGTGCGCGCCATGATCACAAACTCTGGGTTCACTCGTGCATCTACCGCAGCTTTAACGCGGTCAACCATCTCTTGCTGGCTGACGATCGCTTTATTAGGGCGGTGCCCGCAGCGTTTCTGCGCAACTTGATCTTCCATATGCACGGCAGCAGCGCCCGCTTTTTCCATCGCTTTGATAGTGCGAGCAATGCTAAATGCGCCGCCAAAACCGGTATCAATATCCACCAACAAAGGCAAATCACACGCATTGGTGATGCGCTCAACATCCAACAGCACATCATTTAATGTGGTGATACCTAAATCGGGCAAACCATACGAAGCGTTAGCGATGCCACCACCCGACAGATAAATGGCTTGGTGGCCTAAACGTTTGGCCATCATTGCGCAATAGGGATTGATCGTGCCGACAATCTGCAGTGGATCATTTTGTTGAACAGCGAGTCTAAATTTCGCCCCCTGACTTAAGCTCATGAGATTCTCCTAATCAGTCGCTTGGTTATCGCCCTTATTCAAGGCCGCTCTATGCGTGGTTCTTGGTTTGCTTCATTGCAGGCATGATTATTTTCTACCCACAGCCCTGTGGCTTACTCTTTTACTATCTGCTGTTCAATCAAGATTCGACTGCCCGAAATATGGCGTCGCATCAACATCTCAGCCAGTTCTTCATCGCCGTTTTTGATCGCTTGTAGAATGTATTTGTGCTCATCCAACGCCTCCTTCGGACGTGAATGTGAGCGTGGCGATTGATAACGATACATGCGCAGTAAGTGATAGAGCTCATCACACAATAAAGTCACTAATTTATGATTACGGCTGGCTTTGATGATGCGGTAATGAAAGTCAAAATCACCGTGTTGATGAAAATAGGAAGCCCCTTCGACTTGCTCAATATGATTCGAATGTGTCGACAATAATGCCTCTAGCCCTTGTAATTCAGAGGGCGAAATGTTGCGCGCCGCTAACCTTGCCGCCATACCCTCTAACGCTTCGCGTACTGCATAAAGCTCTACCAACTTACCGGGTGACAACTCAATGACTCGCGCGCCCACATGTGAAACACGTTCGATCAACCCCAAGCCTTCCACACGCATTATCGCTTCACGCAGTGGCCCACGGCTGACTTGAAAACGTTTGGCGAGTTCGGGTTCTGAAATCTTGCTGCCCGGTGCTATACGCCCTTCAACAATCGCCTCAATCAGATACTCCGTAAGGTTTTCCGATTTGGTGTTCTCTTTTTCTCGTTCAACAGCGTGTGATTTTGTATCAGTACTGTTTAGTGTTAGTGCACTATTCATCTTGTTATCGCTCACAGGTTGGATTCATGCTGAGACGCAAAGCACTCACACACTTATATGTGTTAACAATTATTAAAACTTATTGTTAAAATAGACCATAAAACCATCGATAATCAATAAAATTGTCGACACATTAGACT
>NZ_CAWNIB010000308.1:0-14257 GCF_963874405.1 Vibrio sp. V08_P9A1T1 | reverse complement strand
TTATTGATGGAAGGGATTGCCATGAAATTCAGCCATAAGATCGTCGCGGCGTCATCTTTGCTGCTGTTGGTCACCGTTACTCTGCTGACGATACAACAATACTTCACCGTCCAAAAAGAAGTGAAGTCACAAGTTGAAGCGAGTGTAACTGAAATAGTGGATGGGGTTAGCAATACAGCTGGTGCAGAGATCAATAGCCGCAAGGCCATTGCCGCTTACGCCACCAGCATGTTGGAAGTCGACATTAACCGAGAAAGTATGTCTAAGGTCATCACAAGGCCGATTGTCAAACAAACTTTTTTACTGGCTGGGGTCGGTTTTGAGAGTGATGGCTCTTACATCAGTAATGATCCTACTTGGAACCCAGGCGCATCATGGAATCCACGCGTGCGCCCTTGGTATATTGATGCAAAAAATGCCGACAAACTGATTATTACTGCACCTTACGCCGACTCTGCCACTAATGAAATATTGGTGTCTATTGCTACCCCAGTTAAAGATAACGGCAAATTTATCGGCGCCATCTTCTACGATGTTAGCCTTGCTGGGTTAGCAGAATTGGTCAACACCGTAAAATTATTTGATGCAGGCTATGTGTTTATTGTTTCATCCGACGGCACAACCATAGCCCACCCCCGAGCAGAGATGAACGGCAAGCCAATGAAAGAATACTTAGGCAATGCCGTTATCGCCGAAGAGCCTAAACAAGTGCTGATTGATGGCAAACACTACACACTCGATTTTTCAAAAGTACCCGGAGAGAATTGGTATGTCGGTGTCGTTTTGGATGAAGAGATCGCCTATGCGTCTTTAGCAACACTGCGCAACAGTTCGATCATCTATACGTTAATCGCTTTAGTCTTCAGTATTGCGATACTGCTTGTGCTTATCCGTCTGTTGATGAAACCGCTTGATGCACTTAATAATGCAATACAGAACGTTGCCTCTGGTAGTGGTGACTTAACCCAACGCTTAGCCACCGACACGGATAAAGAATTCTCGGTATTAGCGGTCGGTTTCAATACCTTTACTGAAGCCTTACAACAACAAATTACCCAGTCTAAAGCCATCGGTTCAGAAATTTTACGCGGTTCGGAAATGACCTCGATGGGGTTGCAAGAATCGGCCGAAGCGATGCGTGATCAACTCCATGAACTTGAGCAATTAGCCACAGCCATGCATGAGATGGCCACCACTTCTGGCGATGTCGCCAACAACGCGCAAGGCGCGGCGTCGGCGGCAAAAGATGCTGATGATGCGACAGAATTTGGTACCAATGTTGTGACCCAAACCACGCAAGCGATTGATAATCTTTCGACGCGTATTGATGAAGCAGTAACAGAGGTAAGTGCACTAGAAAATGCAACGGCAAACATCGAAACCATTTTGAAAGTGATCAACGACATTGCCGACCAAACCAACTTGCTGGCACTAAACGCAGCGATAGAGGCGGCTCGGGCTGGAGAGTCAGGCCGAGGCTTTGCGGTCGTTGCAGACGAAGTGCGTACGCTGGCGCAAAGAACGCAGCAATCCACGACGGAGATCCGTAATATGATTGAGAAGTTGCAGTCGAGCGCTACTTCTGTTGCCAATGCAATGAATCAGAGTAAAACAACGGCAGCTGAGGCGGTCAATCGTGCCGAAGAAGCGAATAATGCTCTGCTGAAAATCCGCGATGCTATTCAGCAAATTAGTGATATGAATATCCAAATAGCTTCGGCAGCCGAAGAACAAAGCTTGGTAGCAGAAGAGATCAACAACAACACGGTTAAGATCAAAGATCTTTCCGTTCAAGTTGCAGACGCAGCTGACAATGCCAACATAGCCATGCAAGCTCAAACCGAAAATATCAGAGAGCAAGATGCTATATTGAATAAATTTATCGTTTAATCCTCTACCGCAGCAACTGGGTAGACTCAGTAAAGGCGCTGATTACGCGCCTTTACTTTTCTAACGAGTCACCGTTTTATTCACCATCAGACATTTGATAGCCGACAAAGCATGGCGCTAGAGCGAGCGGCGATATCCATGACAATCTTTTGGTTATTGGGTTGATACTGCTGCTTCGTAAACAATTCTAGCATTGGATTTGTCCAATCAATTTCAACGCGCTGACTGCGTTGAGATTTGTTCAAAACCACTATCCCTTCCTTACCGCGGCTGAACACTAACAAGTCATCACTCGCTTCTAGCGTTTTCATTGGCAACGCATGCATTTTATTATGAAAAGCAATACACGCCGCCATTTGTGGCGAACACCATGCCTCTTGCCAGCGCGGAAGACCAGCATGGTTCAAAATGCCACTGGTGTTTAAATCGGTGTAAATTAATGGCACTCCCCCATCGCGACCAAGAATGTAGCTGTAGGCGATATTTTCTAAGGCTTCATCCATGACGAGGTCGGCAAACACAGCGTTGTTGGGGATATCATGCGTAATGGTGAACGTAATCGCTCGGTTGTTGGAAAGCGCCTGACCAAAACAATAAGGGTCAATCAGCCATTTCAGGCTACCTTTTGTTTGTAACGCATCGTATACCGTTTGAAATAGTGGAAAATCATAAGCACCCAACTTTGTTTCTTGCAGATAAGGCTCGAGAAAAAGTTGGTACTCTTCTTTGGTTGCACCGCCATCAGTAATGATCTCGCCAAAAATATGCATGCCTTGCGTAATGTCATCGGTCCATACTTTCTTCAAATGCTCAATAGACATATGCTTAGCAGCATCAATTCGAAATCCTTTGACTCCTAACGCTTTCAATGCCCTTAAATAAGCCTGTTGTTGCACAACCACATGTTCATTATCACGCAACGTCGGTAGGCCCGGGTCATGCGCCCCTCCAGTAATGCGGCCATTTTGCACTTGCCAACGATCCTTCCAATCTTTTATGCCAAACGCTTCCACAAAGTCATCTTTATCAAAGAGTGGCAGGGTCAGATCACCAAAGAGGCGCAGCGCGTGGTACTCATCGCTTTTATTCTGGTAGGAAGCTAAGTCTTGTGCGCTCGGGTATTGTAAATCCAAACGCAATTTGGATTCGTTGGCCATATGGTTGAACACTACATCGGCATAAATTCGCAAGCCTAATGCGGTTAAGGTTTCAACCATCTGTTTAAAATCATGGGTATTGCCCAGTTGATTATCAATGATGCGATAATCTTGTGGCTGGTAACGTTGCCACCATTTTGTACCTTGAGCGGTTTTGAACGATTTCATCGGCGGTGAAATCAACACCGTTTTATAACCCAGTTGGAAAATTTGCTCTGCACGCTCAGCGACTAAACGATACGGCCAATCAAAAGCATGCAAAATCACATCGGTTGGTTGAACATTTGTCATACGTCAATGTCCCTGTTCATCATGGTTAACTCACAAGTTGAAAGAGGCGAAACCTCACAATACGTCACTTGTTTCTCAAAGCGCAGTTTAATTCTCTGCATTTAACGTTTTTAGAGTATAGAGAGCGTTTCAGCAATTCCATCAGCCTTATTGCAATATTGTTTGTATGAGAGAAAAGGCGTAGAGCGATAAAAAAGCGCCTAGCTTTCCAAAGGGCTACACAACAAGTCACAGTTTATGCTGATAATCTCGCTATAATTAAGGTCAGTGAATTGCCAATCGCGGTAGGGAAGAAAATGAAAAAACTACGCATTGATATCGTGTCAGATGTTGTCTGCCCTTGGTGCATCATTGGCTATAAGCGGTTAGAGCAAGCGCTGCTGGCTCTCAGCGATACGATCGATGCAGACATCCATTGGCACCCTTTTGAACTCAACCCTGCTATGCCTATAGGTGGTGAACACCTACAGCAACATTTAGCCAAAAAATATGGCACGTCGATAGAAGCAAGTTTACAAGCACGCCAAACCCTCAGCGCCTTAGGGCAAGAAGTCGGCTTTCAATTCAATTTCAGTGACGACATGCGTATTTATAATACCCGTAAAGCGCATCAATTATTAATGTGGGCGAATAGCCAAGGAAAACAATTAGAGCTGGAAATGGCACTATTTCGTGCTTATTTCACTTTCGGGCAAGCCTTAGATGACGATGATGTCTTGCTCGACCTAGTACAGAGCCTTGGTTTAGACAGAGAAATCTGCCGCGCAGTTTTAACTGATGAGTCGTGGGCGAAAACCGTTTCTGTCACAGAGCAACAGTGGTTAGAGGCAGGAATTCAAGCTGTGCCAGCCTTGATCATTGAGCAACGCCATCTTATCTCAGGCGCGCAAACGACAGAGATCCTTCAACAGGCACTCGAAGATATCGCGCAACAGCTTCCTATGACTCAATAACGTTTTCTGATAAAAAAGGGCACCACTACTGTGTGCCCTAAATACTATTGTGTACTCTAAATAAACTTGTGTGCTCTAAATTAAATAAAGTGGGTTTGAATTAATGGACGGGAGTATCCGTTTCTGTAAAGAACTGTCCAAAATGCTTTTCCAGCACTTCTGGCGTCAGCTTGCCTTCCGCTTCTAGCTGCTTAAGCTCAGCCACAATCGCTTTTTGTTCTTCCAACGAAGGCAGTTTCACTTCAGGTTCACCCGCCACCTGTTGCGACAATTGTGCTAACTCTTTTTCGAAATCACTCATTTTACTTACCTAAACATAAACGTAATGGGGGAAGTGTACCGATTTCCCCCTCATGATTCTAGAGCTTAAAGCTACCCACCATTTTATCTAAACGGCCAGACAGATCACGCAGTTCTTGGCTCGCTTCTGCCAACTCTTCTGCGGTGCTGGTGGTCACTTCATTGATGGCGTTGATCTCTTCAATATTTTGATTGATTGTGTGCACCACCGTTGATTGCTCTTCAGTCGCCGTGGCAACCTGAGTGTTGCGATCGGAAATATCGTGGATCCGCTCTGAAATATTCACTAAAACGTTCACCGCTTCATCGGAAGCGTCAACCCCTTCCTGTGTAACAGCCTTACCGGAAGACATCGCCGAGACCGCATCTTTTACATCGTTTTGTAATTGATTGATCATCTTTTGAATTTCTTCCGTTGAAGAGGCCGTGCGGCTGGCCAAATTGCGTACTTCGTCTGCCACCACAGCAAAACCTCGGCCTTGCTCTCCAGCTCTCGCCGCTTCAATTGCAGCGTTTAATGCCAGCAAGTTGGTTTGTTCAGAAATACCACGGATAACACCTAAAATAGAGCCAATATCTTGAGTGGTCGATGCTAGCTGCTCCACCACTTTACCCGTATTTTCGATATCCGCCGCTAAACGACTGATGGCATCTTTGGCTTTGCTTACCACTTCACGTCCTACTTCAGTGTTATCAGCCGCGTGATTTGCTGTTTCAGCTGCCGTCGCCGCGTTAGAAGCAATTTCACTGATAGTCGCCCCCATTTGATTGATCGCCGCCACCACTTGTATAGTTTGGTCACGCTGTTCTTGGCTATTGTCATAAGTTCGCGTCGATTTTTCTGACACCCGACCCGCCGCCGACTGCAATGCATGACTGGTAGAAGCAACTTCTTTCATCGATTGATGAATCTTCTCAATAAAACCGTTGAAGCCCGCTGATAATTGAGCGATTTCATCGCGGCCCAATACCTCAATCCGTTGCGATAAATCACCATCGCCTTTACCTAAATCGGTAAAGCGTTGTGCAATCTGTTTAATTGGGTTAGCAATACTATTGGCCAGAAAAAGGCCCATCAAAATAAACAAACCCGCCACAGCTAAGGTTGTGAACAACATTTTTTGCGCAACGGCATTTAATTCGGCGAAGACTTCCGACACAGGTACTGAACCAATCACAAACCAGTCCATCGATTTCACGTAGACACTAGCGACAAAAACATCTTGGTTTTGATAGGTTGTCGAAATCAGGTTGAAGCGGCTTTTATTCAATAGTTGGTTTGCGTTTGAGCCGTACAATTGTGTTAATGAGGCTTTAGCTTTCTCTTTTTGGCGATGGATTTGCACTTCCCCTTTCGAGTTGGTCAAAAAGACAAAACCTGTATCCTCGATTTTAAATCCATTGAGCAGGTTCACCATGTCATCCATTGATTTCGACAAACCAGACATCGTATCGCCACTGACATTTTGATAGTTGGCAAACATTTTCACTTCGCCACTTGCCTCTTGGAACATACTGACCATGGTCTTTTGTCCCGATTGCGTAAAACCAAAAAACCAGCCATCTTGCTGTTGATTAAGCTGACGCAGAAAACCATTTTGGTTCCAGTAATACGCCGTTTTTCGGTTAGCCACAGAAGCATCATTCAACGAATATTGATCGCGTACATTATTGAGCTGCTTAATCAGCATCGCCTCTGCGTCAGCATTAATATTGGTCGTCTGAACGGCTTGCTTGATGAATTCATTATTGGCTAGTTGCTCAGCAGAAAAGAGCAATTGCGATACTTCTCGATCTATCTGGCTACTGATTTGATCAAGTAACGAGGGAAGTTCGATATCAATTAATCGGTGCTCCAGTACCTCTCGAGCTTGACGCTGCGCCATTACACCAACGATAACCGTCGAAGCGAGTACCGCGAACGTAATTCCTAATACAACCTTTTGCTTAATACTCATCGAATTAAGTTTGAACATTATTTGCGCTCTTTATTATTGGCTTGTCATGAATAACTTTTTTGTATCGGCAACAAACCCTCTCTCTTGAGAAATTTATCGATAGAATCGATTTATCTTCACGTAGAATGTGATCATGGCCAACAATGGTTGTTCCTAAGCATAGTCGAGCATGGTGACCAAACATTCTTTCGTTTCGCCAAATGGATAATAATTCGCCAATCAGTTGATGCATCACACTTTTCATGGAACTTTTCGAATCAATAAATTACTAATTCAGCAAAACAGCAGGAGACCCATTCAATGCCATCGCACGCGTTTCAATCGCTACAACACTATTTAAATCAGCAAGTCATAGGCCAGACAGGTTTGGTTAAACAGTTATTAGTTGCACTTCTTGCTGATGGGCACATTTTGGTCGAGGGGCCTCCTGGCCTTGCAAAAACCCGTGCCGTGAAATCACTCGCCGATTGCATAGAAGGTGATTTTCATCGAATCCAATTTACGCCTGATCTGCTCCCCGCCGATTTAACCGGTACCGATATCTTCCGCCCTGAAACAGGTGAGTTCACCTTTCAAGCGGGCCCGATTTTTAACTCATTAGTATTGGCTGATGAAATCAACCGCGCTCCAGCCAAAGTACAAGCTGCGATGCTCGAGGCGATGGCTGAAAAACAGATCACGGCAGGTCGAAAAACCTACCCGTTACCTGAACTTTTTTTAGTGATGGCTACCCAAAACCCGATCGAGCAAGAGGGTACTTATCCTCTACCCGAAGCGCAGTTGGATCGTTTTTTATTGCATTTAAACGTTGATTATCCAGACGCTGAAAATGAACTCGCCATTTTACGTTTGAACCGCGGGGAAGCGCAGGGAATTGAGAAAATCTCTCCGCCAACATTAAGCCAAAGCGATATTTTCAGTGCTCGACAAGCAGTGCTGAACATTCACATGGCCGAACCTATTGAGCAATATATTATTCGCCTGATCATGGCAACACGTAAACCCGCAGACTACGATACCACGTTGGCACAATGGCTAGAGATGGGCGTCAGCCCGCGAGCAACCATCGCGCTTGATCGATGCGCTCGCGCTCATGCATGGCTCAGTGGGCGTGATTTTGTCAGCCCTGAAGATGTTCAAGCGATGGTATTTCCGGTTTTGCGCCACCGGCTATTATTGAGCTACCAAGCACAGGCTGAGGGCGTGCATCCCAACCAAGTTATCACTCACTTACTTTCACTGGTTGGTAGTGCTTAGCACTAAGACTAAGGTTTACTATGCAAGAGTCACTTCCACCGTTTAGTACGGGTGTCACACTTTCATTGGCTGAACTGTTGCCTTACAAGCAGCACGCTATTCGCTGGCTGCCACCGGCTAAAAGTTTATGGGCGCAAGTATTGGGGCAGCATCAGAGCAAGCAACTCGGCCGAGGAATGGACTTTGCTGAGGTCAGGCAATACCAAGCAGGAGATGATATTCGGACCATCGACTGGCGCGTTACTGCGCGTACGGGAAAGCCTCATACCAAACTGTTCAGTGAAGAACGAGAAAAACCCGTCATTCTTTACGTTGATCTGAGCCGCTCTATGCAGTTTGGATCGCAGTTAATGCTCAAATCAGTGCAAGCGGCGCACATGGCAAGCTTGCTCAGTTGGTTAAGCATTGCCAATAAGGACCGAGTGGGCGCGGTGATTGATACTGGTTCGACACTGGTTGAGTTAAAACCGACTAGCCGCCAAAAAGGGCCATTACAGCTGTTGCAACAGTTGGTGACACTACAAAACCAACAGCTGCTGGAGCTTGATAAAACGAAATCACACAGCATGCAGCGCGGCCTAACTGCGTTGAATCGTTTGTGCCCTAAAGGCAGTGAAGTGATTTTGATCAGTGACTTCGTCCATTTCAATGCCACATTACAACCAATACTCAACCAATTGCAGCGACATAATCGTGTAAAAATTGTGCACATTTACGATCCATTAGAGCAAGGAGAGACCCAATTTCGCGGTGTAGAACGCGTAACCGATGACCAACAGACGAGCTGGCTCAACTTTTCGAAAAATAGTACGCGCTTAGGGTTAAAAAAAGCCTTTGAATCTCAAAAAGAAAAACTAAAATCATTGAGTCAAACTATGGCAATTTCTTATACCTCACTCTCTAGTGAGAAACCTTTGTTGCAACAACTATCCGGATATAAAGAATGAAGGAATCATCAATAGCTACACTTTTAGATTTAAGCGCGATGCAACTGCCTGAGCTACCCTCTTGGTTTCCCTTGGCTTGGGGATGGTGGGCAAGCGCGGCGGGCATACTGCTCTGTCTGCTGATTCTGGTGTTAGCCATTCGTTGGCGTCGTAAACGCTTAGCCCCGAAAAAAACGGCGCTGCGTTTACTCAACCCCCAATTTGGGCATTTAACTCCTTCTTCAGCGATTGAGCTACTTCGTCAAGCCGCACTTTGTTACTACCCTCGTATGGAAATCGCACATCTTACCGGCAAAGAGTGGTACACCTTTTTAGATTCACAAATTTCTTACCCTCTTTTTGTTCCCAATGAAACATTGTGGCAGCAAGCGTTATACCAAAAGCAGAAAACAGAAAACAGTCAAGAGCTGATTAATCACTGCTATCAATGGGTTAATGATGCTTTGCCGCCTAAAAAACGGAGATAGCTAGGCTTTGGCAAATATAGAGTTATTGTGGTGGTGGATGCTATGTCTGCTGCCACTCCCGCTGGTCGTTTATCGATTCTTACCACCAGCAAAAGAAAGGGCAGCGATTCACCTGCCCTACCTTCCTAAAGATAATCAGCGTCAAGCACCAAACCAGATCATCGCTAAAATCATTGCGAGCGTTATTTGGTGCTTAGTATTGATCGCCGCAGCCCGTCCAGTGTGGTTTGGCGACCCGGTTATTGCTCAGCCCAAACACCGAGATCTGATGCTGGTGGTTGACCTCTCTTACTCCATGAGCCAAGAAGATATGCTGCTTGGCGATCAGTACATTGATCGTTTGAGCGCCGTTAAAAATGTGCTCTCTGATTTTATTGACAAGCGAGAAGGTGATCGCCTTGGGTTAGTCTTATTTGCCGATCACGCCTATCTACAAACGCCTCTGACTCTGGATAGAAACACCATTCGCCAGCAGCTTAATCAAGCCGTCCTTAAGCTGATCGGCACCCAAACCGCCATTGGTGAAGGGATTGGGCTTGCGACCAAAACGTTTATCGATAGTGATGCCCCACAGCGGGTGATGATTTTACTCAGCGATGGCAGCAATACCGCTGGCGTGCTCGACCCAATCGAAGCTGCGAAAATTGCCCAAAAATACAATGCCACCATTTACACAGTCGGTGTTGGCGCTGGCGAAATGATGGTCAAAGAGTTTTTTATGACTCGAAAAATCAATACCGCGGAAGATTTAGATGAGAAGACGTTAACACAAATAGCGACCATGACTGGTGGCCAATATTTTCGCGCACGAAATAGCCAAGATCTGGCCAAAATATACGACACCATTAATCAATTAGAACCCATAAGCCAAGCAAGCCAAACTTGGCGTCCACAAAGCGAATGGTTTGGTTATCCGTTGGCGATAGCGCTCGCGCTTTCTGTACTCTTAGCGCTACTAAGGAGAAATCATGTCTGAGTTTGTTTTTCTTACACCTTGGTGGTTAACCGCACTATTCCCCTTAGCACTACTGCTGGGCTGGTTCACTCTGCGTGCCAAACGACACTCTTTGATAGCACCTCATCTGGCTAAGGCGATGGGTTTGAGCGATAAAAAGCATAACGCGGCCATTGTGATCATCAGCATCAGTTGGCTGCTCGCAGTACTGGCGCTAGCTGGTCCGAGTTTTGAATCTCAAACACACCCCAGTTACAGCAATAGTAACGCGCGCGTATTAGTGATGGACATGTCGCTATCGATGTACGCCACTGATATAAAACCCAACCGCTTAACGCAAGCGCGTTATAAAGCGCTCGACTTACTCATGCAATGGCAAGAAGGTAGCACAGGGCTTGTCGCCTATGCTGGTGATGCCTATACCGTTAGCCCATTAACCACCGACACCGCAACCCTAAGCAACTTAGTGCCCAATCTATCGCCCGATATTATGCCCTACCCCGGCGCAGATGCGGCTCGCGCGGTTCAATTAGCCATCGACATGATGAAAAATGCCGGCCTTGCACAAGGTGACATTGTGTTATTGACCGATGACATCGACTCACAAGAGCAAGCTCAGATTGAAACACAGCTTACCAATACGCGTTGGAAATTGGTGATCTTAGGCATTGGTACACAAGCGGGCGCGCCCATTACGCTCAGCGATGGCAGCTTACTGAAAAATGCACAAGGGCAGACCGTGGTGGCCAAGACCAACTTTGCCAATATGCAGTCGCTCGCGCAGACTATAAATGGATTATTTACGCCAATCAGCTTAGACAATAGCGATGTCGCAATGATCGCTAAGCTAGACCAAAACGAACAACCACACAGTACAACCAAGAGTCAACAAATGGTGCAAGAGCGCGTTAACAATGGCTATTGGTTAGTGCTGCTCCTCATTATCCCGTGTTTGCTTTTGTTTCGCCGTGGCGTCATTTTTTCTTTATTACTGCTCTTCATCCCTACACTGCACAGCAATAGTGTACAGGCTTCTCCTTGGCTAAATAGCAATCAACAAGCCAAAAAAGCGTTTGATGCAAAGGAGTATCAAGCGGCCAGTGAACAATTTACAGACTTAGAGTGGAAAGGCATCGCTCAATATCAGGCTGGAGAATATCAGGCAGCGGTGGAGACCCTCTCTCAACTGCCACAAGACAATGTGCGAGTGCAATACAACTTGGCCAACGCCTACGCGCAAAATGGAGAATTGGAAAAGGCCCGAACCTTGTATGAAGAGGTGTTAAAGCGCGACCCAAACCATAAAGATGCTCAGCATAATTTGGAAATCGTAAAAAAAGCGCAGCAACAGCAACAGCAACAGCAACAGCAACAGCAACAGCAACAGCAACAGCAACAGTCTGGTGAGCCTTCCGATCCAAATCAAGATCAAAATCGGTCGGAAAATAAAAATAATGAACAGAATAAAAACGATGCACAACAACAAGATGGCGAACAAACCGGAGATAAACCTGACGACCAAAGCGATGGCTCACCGCAAGATGACGGCTCTCAGTCTTCGCCTCAATCGGCACAAAGTAAAGATGAGCAAAGTGAGCGATCCAAGGCCAACACGGCGGATGAATCGCCTGCCTCTCAACAGCCGACTGAAGCGACTCAAACAAATGGATCAATGAACAACGAAGATGAGGTCCGTGACAAAGAAGCCTCTGAGCAGCAAACACAGAAGCAATCGCAACAGCAAAGCGATAGCCAAACTGTTGACCCGCAACTTCGCAAGCTAGAACAAGTCGAAAGTGCACGAGATCCTAGTGGCTTACTCAAAGCACAATTGTTGCTACAAGCAAGACAACGACAAGAAGACCAAGCACAACCTCCACAAAACAACAGCAAGAAGTGGTAAGTATGAAATCGATCAAACGTTCATTTTGGGCTGCGATTATCAGCCTAGTTTCTGTTGCTCTACTGAGCTCGGCAGCTAACGCGGCTGCACTTTACGCCAGCGTCAGTAAAAATAAGGTCGCGAAAAATGAAGTATTCCAATTACGAATTGTTGCCGATGAAAAAGTATCGACCGATGCGATCGACTTTAAGGTGTTAGAAGGCGATTTTTTTCTTGGCCGCCCAAGTTTTGGTACTTCGGTGAACATCATCAATGGCGATCGCAGCACGCGCAGTGAATGGAATGTATCGTTGGCAGCCAACAAACTCGGCATACTGACCATTCCTAGTTTTAGCGTCAATGGCGCTACTACTCAACCGATCGCGATTCAAGTTATCGCTGATGGTGAAGCGCCCAAGCAATCTGACCTTGTTGAAATACAAGCCGATCTAGAACGTAGCAAACTCTACCCGAGTGAAAGCACTTTTCTCAATGCTCGCCTAATCATCAAAGCTGATCCAAGAAGGCTGCAAAATCCACAAATTACGCCACCCGCTGTACAAGGATTAGAACTGACGACCGAGGGAGAAGCTAACCAGTACCAAAGCTTATTGGATGGGGTTGAAGTCACCGTTGTAGACCAAAAATTTAGAGTCACGGCCCAAGAGGCAGGAACTTTCACGTTATCCGGCCCTGCGTTTAAAGCTGGCCTCATCTATGGTAACAACCAAACGGGCAGCACCCGCTTGCTGCAAGTCGATATTCCGGCCAAAACCTTTTCGCTCACCGTACTGCCGAAACCAGATAGCTATCAAGGCACTTGGCTACCTACGCCAAAACTAACACTCAACCAAACGTGGCGAGATGCCACAGGGCAGATCATCACCGCCGAGAGCTTTAAAACCAAAGTGGGTGAATCGTTGACTCGTGAATGGATTCTGACAGTGAAAGGCCTTACGCAGACGCAGTTGCCTAACCTCTCAGTGCAATATCCAGACTCAATTCGGCTCTATGCTGAAAAGCCTCAGTTTAAAAGCTTAGATAATGGCGATGTGCAAATGACGCTAAAACAAGTACTCATCCCAAAAACCGTCGGTAAGGTTGATCTAGCGGATCTCACCGTCAGTTGGTGGGACACCAAAAACGAATCTCAGCAAAGCGCGCAAGCCAAAGGACTAACGCTAGAGGTTTCGCCAGGTGAATTACTCAACCCATCCACCTCTGTGCTGACACCACCAACAGTACAAACCGTCACCGTTAAAGATGCAGGATACTGGCCCTACTTTACCGCATTTTTTGCACTGTTATGGATGGCGACTATGGTAGTCGCTTGGTCATTTCGTAACGCGCCACAGACAGCAGCACTGGAAACCAACGCTCATCATCAACCGCTTGAAGGCCACCCATACCAACAGTTAAAAGAAGCTGTACAAAGCCAAGATGGTGCCAAAATTAGCTATTACTTCACCCTCTGGCGCGATTCAGTCGTATTAAGTGATGAAGAGAAAACCGCACTAGATGCACAAGTCAACCAGCAACTTAAAACTTTGTACGCACCTCAGAAAAGTGATTGGGATGGCTCAGCGTTAATCTCTATGATTGATGCCATTCAAAAAAAGCAAACTAAGCGCCAGCATAAAAAGTTAGAATCTCTGGCAAAACTCTAACCGAAAATGGCTGTCGAAATCACAATCTCAAATCTAAGGTATGCTGTTATATTCAAACGACTAACCGCTGTGACTTCAAGTCATTTTGGGACTGTTGCCAACAAAAGGAAAACAAGGCATGCAAATAAAAAGTAGCGCTTCATTGATCATCGGTTTGAGTTTAATACTCGGGCTCACAACCCTCGGTTACTTTGTGCAGCAAACGGCTGTGAAATATAAAGAGTATGAGCGCGTGGTGACCGTTAAAGGATTATCAGAGCGAGAATATCCCGCCGACACAGTTGTTTGGCCGATCCAATTTAGTGTGGCCGATAATGATTTACCCACCATGTTCAACACGATTGAAAAGCAGAGCCAACTGGTGACCGCATTTTTAGCTCAACAAGGCATTGATGAAAAAAGTGTCTCGCTATCATCGCCAGCGGTGATCGACAAAAAAGCACAGCAGTATGGTGGAGAAAATTTAGTCGAGTTTCGTTATTTAGCGAACCAAACCATTACGGTGTACAGCAATCAAGTTGACTTAGTGCGCG